>JAITDQ010000242.1 GCA_031282485.1 Tannerella sp.
GACGCTTCGTTCTTCAGATCCTGCAGGCCGTTGATATTGGGATAAACAGCCGCTATCCCGTTTTGCAAAGCCTTTATTTCGGCGTCGACACCCACCTGAGCCGGCTTTAGTCCCGGCACTCCCATTTCCATGTGGATAAATTCCGTGCCCGTTTCTTCTTCCAGCCGGCCGGATATCGCAACCACCTCACGAATAGTCGCCTTCCCGAAATCATTAAGCCCACAACTCCCTATAACACTCTTAGCAATCTGATAATCAACAGGTGTATTTCTCATCAATCTATCTCTTTATTTAAAATAAGTATGCAAAGATAATCGAAGTCCCGAGTAATCCAAAACGAAAACAAACATTTCTTTTACCCGCCCCCACCATTTCCGCGACAAGCGCTGCAAACGAGACCCAAAAATATTTCCGGCAACATCTTTCTGCTATTCACTGTCATTATATTGCTCTATCTGCATCTAAAACCCAAAAGATTGTTTTTTACCTTTGAAAATCAGACTATTCTTAGAAAGTCGCAATTTTTTTTTCACGGAGATTCAGGAGAAAAAAGAGTAAACTATAAGAAACTGTTTAAATTCAGGATAAAATATTGTCCATTTGTTGTTTGCTTAATTTATCCTCAAGTATCTCCCTAAAAATATCGAAATCAACACCTTCATTCAGCCTTTTAAGGAGGTCACCTAACTTGCTTATTTTGCTCAGGCGGTGGTTTTGATCCCAAAAACCATAATCTTTATGTCGTTTAAATGTCCTCATCTGTTTTTCTATTAAATCCCAGCGCAAAATTAGTATTGTTTTACTTCACCGGACGAAAATTATTTTCTTGTTTCATAAAAAAACCATATCTTTACCCCATTAATTTATCAATTTACTCATAGTTTTAATATGGAATCATCAAAGGTATATTTTACGAATTTGCGGACATCGCCAAGCAGTAACCTTTTGGATAAAATGGAACACCTTGTTAAAAAGGCAGGTTTGACGACACTGGACTTGAATAAAAAGTTCACGGCGATAAAAATTCATTTCGGCGAACCCGGGAATCTGGCCTATCTTCGTCCGAACTATGCCGCACGAATGGCCGGTCTGTTGCGTCGGGAAGGGGCAAAACCGTTTCTGACGGACAGCAATACGCTTTATTCCGGCAGGCGTTCGAATGCGGTTGATCATTTGCAGAGCGCTATGGAGAACGGGTATAATCCCATTTCGGCGCAATGTCCCGTTATCATTGCAGACGGCCTGAAGGGTACCGATTATCGTGAAATTGAAATCAACGGCAAGTACTGCAAAGCGCCGAAAATCGGTGCAGCCATTGTCGATGCGGATGTCATCGTCAGCATGAACCATTTTAAGGGACATGAACAGACCGGCTTCGGCGGTGCGCTGAAGAATATCGGCATGGGAAGCGCCAGCGTAGGCGGCAAACTGGAGCTTCATTCATCGTCGAAACCGGCCATAACGGCCGAAAACTGCAAGGGCTGTAAAATTTGTGTGACGCATTGCGCGTACGACGCCATACATCTTAATGCGGACAGGATAGCCGAAATCGATTATTCCAAATGCGCAGGCTGCGGGCAGTGTGTCGCGTTATGCCAGTACGATTCGGCCGTGCTTGCCGATAATGACACGTCGGAGGTATTAAACTGCAAGATTGCGGAATATACGAAGGCGATACTGAACGGCAAACCGCATTTTCACGTTAATTTCATCATGAATGTATCCCCCGAATGTGACTGCTGGAACCATAATGACGCCGCCATCGTGCCGGATATCGGAATAGCGGCCTCGTTCGATCCGGTTGCGCTCGACCGTGCCTGTGTTGACCTTGTGATGAAAGCCCCGGCATTGCCCGGCAGCCGGCTGACCGAATCGCAGCATGGGAAAACATGCGATCATGGGGATAAATTCCATATAATTCACCCGGATACCAACTGGCAATCCGGTCTTGAGTATGCCGAAGCGCTCGGGATAGGAACACAGAAATACAAACTTATAGAAATAGGATGATATGATTTTCAACGATACTGTTTGTGCCATATCCACCCCCCCCGGTCCGGGCGGGATAGCGGTTATACGCGTTTCGGGGCCGGACGCGTTCGGCGTATGCGACAAGTTGTTTATACCCGGACGGCGTGCGGCAGACAAGTTCGCCGGAAATGATGATACATGCCCGGTCAATGTCCCGGCGGCTGTTTCCGATGCGGAATCCGGAGGAGATAACCGTGCTGTCGCCTGCCGTCGCATCGGGCAGCGTCCGGCAAATACGGTTGTTTACGGTTCGATTCACAGGAACGGCGAGGCGCTGGACGACGTGTTGCTTTCGATTTTTCGTGCGCCACATTCGTACACCGGCGAGGATACGGTCGAAATATCGTGTCACGGCTCGTTATACATCCAGCAGCAGCTGATGCAATTGCTTGTCGAAAACGGAGTGCGACAGGCCTGTCCGGGAGAATTTACCCAGCGGGCGTTTATGAACGGTAAAATGGATTTGTCGCAGGCAGAGGCGGTGGCCGACCTTATCGCATCGACGTCTGTGGGGATGCACAGGCTTGCGATGAACCAGATGCGCGGAGGATTCTCGGATGAACTGAAGCAACTGCGTGCGCAACTGCTCGATTTTACCTCCCTGATAGAACTGGAGCTTGATTTCAGTGATCACGAGGAATTAGAGTTTGCCGATCGTACGCAACTCCGGGAGTTGGCCGACAGGATACGCTGCAAAATAAGAGACCTTGCCGATTCGTTCGCCGCCGGAAACGCCATAAAAAATGGAATCCCCGTAGCTATCACAGGAAAGCCGAATGTAGGGAAATCGACTCTGTTGAATGCCCTCCTGAACGAGGAACGCGCGATCGTTTCGGACATACCGGGCACCACGCGCGATACGATAGAGGAAACGCTATATATCGAAGGCCAGCTGTTCCGTTTCATCGACACCGCAGGTTTGCGCGACAGTACATCCGACCGCATAGAAGCCCTGGGCATCCAACGCAGTTTCGAGAAGGCGGAAAAAGCCTCCATCATACTGTATCTTTTCGATCTCACCCAGAAAGAAACCGAAGAGATCGTACCGGTGAGCCGCTGGCTGCAAAAATTTAACAAACCGATCCTTATGATAGGAACGAAGAACGATGTTGCACGCCGCAGCCCCATTCACACATCAGGAAATGTAAAAGCCATTCATATCTCCTGTAAGGAGCCGGCAGATATCGAACGGGTAAAAAATCACATCATCCGCCTTGCAAACATAAATAAAGTCACGGGAAACGAAGTGATCGTAACCAATGTCCGCCACTACGAGGCGCTGCTTCGCGCCGGAGAATCGATTGCCCGCGTCATGGAAGGCCTCGACAACAACCTGTCCGGCGACCTGCTGTCCGAAGACACCCGCGAATGTATCCGCTATCTGGGCGAAATAACCGGCTCCGAAATAGCCACCGGCGAAGTACTCGAAAACATATTCTCGAAGTTCTGCATCGGGAAATAGCCCCAAAAATCAACCATAACCCAAAAATAAATAATCCACTTATATATAGATTTTACGCCTATTTTGTTGATAACTTTTCTATCGTTATATATTGTTTTTTTACGAATATTTTGTAAAATTTTATACCGCATTTGTACCACAGTGGTACAAGTCAAAAAAGTTAATCCTAAGTTGTGTAGTAGTTTTAAGTTTACATAAATTGACAAGAAATAAAATGAAGAAATAAGAGAACGCAGTCGTCAAGAATTGCTCTCGCAGGAATTTTTATCTATTCAATGAATGAAAGTGTATAGAGCTGGCTGTTGTCCACTTCTTCCCTGCTGTAAATGCGGATGGAGGCTAATTGCCAATTTTCCGAATCTTTTAACGGGCACATCCCGTATGTCAAGCATCCGGGTGGCATATTCGGCGTAAGGGTTTTTCTTGACAAAGGTTTTTACTATTTCAACTTCAAAAATGTCGCATGAAATATAATTCTATAGAAAAAGAGGATGCGCCATTTTTGACACACCCTCATTTAAATATGAATCCGGTTTGGCTACTTTCGGAAAATGAATTATCTTTGCAGCAGTACTATTAATTCAAAAATTTGAAGAGTATGGCAACATTTAGTATAGGAAACGTTAAGCGGAACTATCCGGATGAATGGATTTTGCCGGGTAACCCGGAAATCGACGAGCAAAATCAGGTTATTATTGCAGGCGTTGTGCTATATCACAGCCTCGATAAAAAAGAAGCAGTCTATCTTGGCAAACCCAGGGCGGCGGGATATGAAAAAACGATACGGTTTTTCAATCGCGCTACCCTGCATCGCAAACGGGACGTTATATTAAGTGAATGTTTTTGAGGTGGATAGCATTATAGCGTTGGGACATGCTTTGCGGGAAAGTTGATAAAATGAAAAACAGTCAGTCAGATAAGAAAAATCAAAGCGACATTGTTATAAAATTATATATATATGAAAAGAAATGTGATTATTTTATGTTTTTGCCTGTATTGTGCGACAGGCGTTTTTGCTCAAAACGGCCGCTGGACGGCTGAAAAGGCAAATCAGTGGTACGAGGCTGCCGGATGGTTTAACGGCGTCAATTACATCCCTTCCGATGCCATTAACTACACGGCGATGTGGGATAAAACAAGTTTCAATCCGAAACTCATTGACCGGGAACTCGCATTGGCGGAAGAACTCGGATTCAACTGTGTACGCGTGGTATTGCAGCACGC
>JAITDQ010000243.1 GCA_031282485.1 Tannerella sp.
TGATTGCCCATTTCCTTGCACCGGTTTCCTGCGGATTGTACGCTTTAAATCCTGTATCGAGACGAACAAGGAAATAATCAAAATCAAGACGCAGACCTAAACCGTAGGATACGGCGATCTCTTTATGAAAACGTTTGAAGTCGAAACTGCCGTCCTTTTGATAGTCATATTTACGTATTGTCCAGATGTTTCCGGCATCGACATAAAATGCAAGTTCAAATTTCCAGAACAGCTTCGACCGAAATTCCATATTCGCATCGAGACGGATATCCCCTACCTGGTGAATGAAAGAGGTCGTATCTGTTCCATGCATGCTTCCCGGGCCTAACGAACGGATACTCCACCCACGGTTACTGTTTGCCCCGCCCGCATAATAACGCCGCTCGAACGGGAGTTCGTTCGTATTGCCGAAAGGATAGGCTACCCCCAAACCGAGATGGAACGCCACGGAATTTCGCTCGTCAATCACGACGCTCCGCGCAAAATCTATATCGCCCTTCAGAAATTCGGAATAGTTGATGCCGAAAAGCCTGTACAATCCGTCTTCGTCTTTCGCGGCGCCAAAAAGATTTGACATGGCGTACATCAGATTGCCGGCCGATTCGAGGGCGACACGAAAGGAATAGGTATTCCTGCGCCGTTCCATGGGATCGTAATTGTTAAACGAATAGACATACCCCATGCTTACGATAAACTGATCCGAATAATTATACAGAGCCGTCGTTTCGGGCAGTTTGTTTATGAAATCTTCCCGTTTGAAGGGCAAAAAAACGTAATTTACATCAATCAGCTTGATCGTATGGCGGGCAAGCGTATTGATTCGGTCCTGCCAGTGATAAATCCAGCCTCCCGACAGTATCGAACGGTGGTATTCCGGCCTTCGCATTTCGTCGTAACTCATTCGGAACTCTGTTGTCGCACGGATATTCCGCCGGAAATCATAACTGACGAACGGGAAGAGGAAATGAGGAAAATGGAGTGAGGTTTCCCCGGCAAATTCCCAGTAGTTACCGCGCTCCTCCGTCGACGACAGAAACTCATAGCCTCCACGAATTTTGGCGGAAAACAGCTCCGACCCTTTGAAAATATTCCGGTGCTGATAGGTCAGCGACGAAGCAAAACCGAGATCGCCCGCCGAGTTTGTTCCTTCCACATCGTAACGCACGCCCTGCTTTTTTGCCGGAGCCGTCAGTATCGTACAGTCAAGCTTCATGGTATCGGCTTCTTCAATTTCATCGAAACGGATACTCATATAACGAAGCGCTTTAAGAGATGAATAGGCGGCATACGTCTGCTCCACATTCCGTTCGTTATACAACGCTCCGGGCGTCAGGTAACAGCTTTGCTGCAATACGCCGGGACGAATGTTAACGCCGCTTTTCCCGTAATAAATATGTACGCCCTGCGATGTGACCGAATCCGTTATCAGATAGTCATAGCCCGCGACGCCCGGATTAAGCGGATCGTAGTCGGTCAGTATCTTTACATTATTAATATAGTACTGTTTATGACGCTGCAAGCCGGATTGCGTAACGCGCTCATTCGGCTTTATATACATCTCCAGGTCAACGCGATGGTTACGGAATGAGCTGTCCGCCCAGTATCCTATATAATCGCGGTTAAAGGCATAATACCCGTTATTGCGCAAAAGCGTCGTCAGACGCTGGCGTTCCTTATCAAGTATTACGCGGTCGAACAGCATATCTTCCTTTATAAATGAATTATATTCTTTCGGCACGGAAAGAAAAACGGACTGCAAAAACGAACGGCGGGGGGCTTCCCGGTGTATTATGCTGTCTATTTCCGGATCATCCGCGTGCGAATTATAGTTGCTTACGCGGTAAGGTTCTCCGGCTGTTATCGAATATTTTAAAACGGCCTTTTTGTGTTTCGACGTATCGGCCGACACGTCCACCCGCGCATCCGTATAACCGCGATTAAACATATAACGTTCCAGTTGAATCCCGGACTGCTCCGCAAGGAAAGTATCAAGCAGGACAGGCGGTTCGCCCATCTTCCGCAATTGCCGGTTCGCCCATTTTCCTTCGTCCGCACCCGACCAGTTATACACATACAGCGGCCACCGGAACAATCCGAAAATCTTATAATTAGGGTGCTGCTGCAGATATGATTTCATATCCGAAGGCTTAACATCCGGGGCGTCCGTTTCTATCACGACCTTATCCAGAAGATACTGTCCCTCGCCGACATATTTCGTTATGCGGCACGACGCAAACCCGGTCATACAGCATAAACAGATGGAATATTTAATTATGTTGAACTTCATACTACCTGTTTTCGGCACAAATGTAGTTGAAATAAATTATTTACCGTACATTTGGCGTCCTAAAAACAATAAAATTGTATGTTGAGCAAAACAAAAATCAAAGAAATACGGGCGCTGGAATATAAAAAGTTCCGGGATGAACAGGGACTTTTCGTTGCCGAAGGGAACAAACTCGTGGCTGACATGCTTCATTCGTTCGACTGCGAATGGCTCATGGCGCGCACATCGTGGATGGCGACACAGGGTGATATTCCGGCAAAAGAACTTTTGCTTGCCGAGGAAGGGGATATACGCAGGGTAAGTTTCATGAAAACGCCCCAGGATGTAGTGGCCGTATTCCGTAAACCGACTTATTCACCGGACGAAGCCAATCCCGCCTCCCGGCTCGTCCTGGCACTCGACGGCATACAGGATCCCGGAAACCTCGGAACGATTGTCCGTCTGGCCGACTGGTTCGGTATAGAGCATATTGTGTGCAGCCATGACACGGCGGACGTTTTCAGCCCCAAAACCATGCAGGCGACAATGGGCGCCTTAGCCCACGTAAAAGTTCATTATGCCGACCCGGAAGAATTTATCAACAAACATAAGAACTGCCCCGTCTACGGAACATTTTTAGACGGCGAAAACATTTATAACCGCCAACTTACACAGCACGGTATCATCGTCATGGGAAACGAAGGAAACGGCATCCGACCGGAAACGGCAGCTCTCATAAACGAAAAATTATACATCCCCTCCTACCCTCCTTCACGCGAAACGACGGAATCACTCAACGTCGCCATGGCTGCTGCTATTGTCTGTGCGGAGTTCAGGAGACGGGGATGAACTGTGGCGGGAGTAAACAAATCATACCGGAAGTTCCGAAGTTACATGGAAAATTTCGGAAAAGACACTGTATTACACGGATATGATTTCGTTTACGAATTTCAGAAAAAAAACCTAACCGCGCCATATTTTGTCCCGATTTATCACTACCTTTGTTCTCATAATTCATAATTTGTAATTTGTAATTAATTATGTCTCAACGTCAAACAACACTCAGGCACAATCTCATTATCAATAAATTGAGAAGACAGAAACGCGCCACCTTCGCTGAAATTTGCGATTATCTTGACCGTGAATCCGATATTCGCGGCGAAGACCTTAGTATTTCTAAGCGCACTTTTACACGCGACATTAACGACATCGGCGAAATTTACGGTATTTATATCAAATACGATTTCTCTACTCGAAACTATTTAATTGAAGAAGAATTTGATACCGAAATCGACAACCGCCGCCTCGAAGCCCTCGACGTCTTTAATGCGCTGAAAGTCAAAGAACGGCAGGCGGAACATATCTTCATCGACAACCGCCAGGCCATCGGGTCGGAACATCTTTACGGTTTACTGCACGCCATTAATAACCGTTTGCAGGTTACTTTCGACTACCAAACCTATTACCACGACGAAGCCGTAGAACGACTCGTTCACCCATGGGCAATTAAAGAATTTAAATATCGCTGGTATCTGTTTGCGGAAAATGGCGAGCAGATAAAATGCTACGGATTAGACCGTATGACCAACCTGCAAATCCTGAACTCACATTTTGAAATTCCTGCCGACTTTAATCTTGCCGAACAGTTCAAATACTGTTTCGGCATCATTCGACCGGATGATGAACCACCCTGTGAAGTGATTTTATCCTTTGATCCGTTTCAGGGCAACTATATCAAATCTTTGCCATTGCATCACACGCAGCAAATTCTCGTTGACAATGATGATGAACTGCGTATTTCGCTTACGGTTTATCTTACACACGATTTTTTGATGGAATTGCTGTCGTTCGGCGATACGGTGAAAGCCATTCAACCGCAGGAATTGATTGACGGATTGAAAGCGACTTATCAAAACGCTTTGAAAAAATATTGATTTTTCCTTACGACCGCGCCATGTTTTGGCGCACACTCCCGCTATCTTTGTACCCACATTTCGATGCAGGCGTTCTTTGACATACTGGAAAATTAAGTTCTTTATGCTATTTAAAATTAAGAAAAACAGGGATGCCGAAAACTGTTAACAGAGTAGGCAGGTATTAAATAACAGGATATTTATGGAGGATATTAAAAATACAGAAACAAAACAGGTTGTTTCAACCCAAAAGGGAACATTGACCCTTTTGGGTCATATTGAGCGTATTATAGAACTGTCGGAAAAGTCAAAATTGAGCGACCGATTTTACGAAAAAGCAGGCGAACATATTGATGCAGTATGTAAGATACTTCATTTGAACGCTATTCAGGCGATATTGTTTTCTCATTTGGTTGACCGTAGCAACGACAACTCTATCTACATGAGTGAAATCGCCGAAAAGCTTAAAATTCGAACAGTCCGGTTAATACAGTATCAGGATGACATTGGTGAATTGGAAAGACGCCGTATGGTTCGTTGCTGTCGCGATAACCGTTCCATAACTTACCGCGTACATTACGATGTTCTCGAAGCATTGCGGCAAAACAGAGAATATCAACATGTTGCGAGAAAAGACATTACAATTGATGATTTTTTTGATTATCTTGACCGGCTTTTTGATGAACTGGGTGACAAGGAGCTTACTTATCCATTGTTCGTAAATGAAACAGATGCTTTGTGCGAAGACAATCCACAACTGCAATTTACGCAACAGTTGAAGAAAATAGACCTTTCTTCCGAAAACCGTGTTTTACTTTTGCGTTTCTGCAATCTTTTTGTTGAAAATAAAGATGACAACATTCGGTTTCACGA
>JAITDQ010000287.1 GCA_031282485.1 Tannerella sp.
CCCGACTGAATCGGGTTCCATCCCAGACCGGCCCAGTTGTCCGTCGGTTTTTCCCCGTTCGGGCCAATGTATGGCCAGGGGCCGCTGTAGAAGGACATCTGAATCTGGCGTCCCCAGTCTGCGCTGTTAATCATATTCTTTCCACCATTGTCGCGGTCGGACAGATACGTGACCGCACCTCCGATACTCAGGTCGATACCCAGTTTGATACGGTCGTTTTCCAGATATCGCATGGATGAATCAACCACCGGAACATTCGGCCTGTTCTGCTGCAAACAGGAACAGAGCAGCAGTACCAATAAAAAACGCAGTACATTTTTCATAACATCTGTATTAACAACGGCAATGCACTCAGACAGGCTAATGTATAAATAATCTGTTTCATCCGTAAAATATTAATTATTAATTGTTAATTATTAATTGTTAATTATTCTCCGGATCCCACCGGATCGCTTTCCCGCTTAAATAACTTTCATAACATAACAAAGCCGGAATAGCCGACCTTACGCCAAACAAAACGTCGGCTGTTAATGGCGTTTTGTTGCGGATGCCGGTGAAGAAATTCAGGAAATGGTCGTAATGGCCGCCTTTATAACCGTCGGCGGCTTTGAAGACAACTTCTTTCGGCGATATTTTTTCCGGGACGTCGATTCCCTGTCCGATTTCATCCAATTTTTTCAATTCGTCCATATCAATTTCTTTCACGGATTTGAACGTCACTTTGTCCCATTCGACGTCCAAAGAGCCTTCCGAACCGATGATGCGGAAGTTCATGCTTCCCCACTTTTTGGAGACGCCGTCCACATAATTGGCGCCTAACTGCACGGTGAATGCGCCGGTATTGTGCCTGTCGGGATAATCAAGATATCCTAACATCACATCCGGGGTGTCCCTGCAACCGTCGGTATAATGACGGATACCGCCTGTGGTATAGACTTTTTCGGGGCCAATGGCGTCTGTGATGTAATGCAGGCTGGCAAGTACATGGACGAATAAATCACCGGCGATTCCGGTGCCGTAATCTTTCCAGTTTCTCCAGTAAAAGAAGCGTTGCGCGTCAAAATCATGTTTGGGCGCACTGCCGATAAACTGTTTCCACCAGATCGTCTTTTCCGAAGCGTCGCCGGGTACCGGGTAATTGCCCAATATGCCGGGAGCAGCGGTAAACTGTCCGTCGATGAGGTTTATTTTGCCAAGGAATCCCGCTAAAACCAGCTGTCTCGCTTTCCGGTTTCCCAAAGACGCCATACCCTGACTTCCGGCCTGAAAATACGAGCCGGCGGCTTTTTGCGCGTCAATCAGCGCCCGAGCCTCCTTCACCTTGTGAATGACCGGTTTTTCACAATACACGTGTTTGCCTGCTTTCATGGCAGCGATTGAAATGGGTTGGTGCCAGTGATCGGGAGTTGCAACGATAACCGCATCTACATCCTTCCGCTCGAGTATTTCCCTGTAGTCTTTTGTGGTAAACACATTTCCCCATTGATTTTTAGCCTGTTCCAGCCGCGCATCGTACAGGTCGCAAACCGCCGTGATTTTCACGTTCGGCGTACGAAGCGCACAATTGGCGTCGCCCGTTCCCATACCTCCCTTGCCGATCAAAGCGATACGGATTTCACTTTCTTCCATATAACCGCCCGGTTTCGGGGTGTAATCCGTTTTCCCGAACAGCGATTGGGTAACCGAAGGCAGAAGTACGCCTCCGGCTATCATCTGTTTAATAAAATTTCTTCTGTCTGACATAATATTTATTTTAATTTACATTATTTACATTTCCGGATTGCTTTATCCTTCGCTCTCCCTGCCTTTCAGTCAGCCACCGCGAGACGGTTCCTTTTCCGCAGATGACCACCTGCGATTATGAAAATCCGACTGTTCAAGCCGTCTCAAAAATTTCAGGCATGTTCGGAAAGATGTTTCCGCGTCAAACGTACCTGTTTTTTGGCGCGTGCTTCCTTTTGCTTTCTTATCAGTTCGCTGAACTCTTTTTCTTCTTCGGCTGTCCAGACCCTGGATATTACCGTAAAGTCAATTTCAGCCGGCTCTTTTATCAGTCCCATATCTGTTATATTTTATTGTAAAAATACTGCTTTACCAAACGTAACGCCGCAGGCGTTTCAATATACATTTTAGTTCCTGTGAAATGCGTTGCATACAATGTCTCCTGATAATGACGGATTAACGCGGTCTTGGCATCAAAGGCTACATAACCGTCAAACCCATGGTCAAATGAGATTTTGCAGGCATAAGCGACTAAATTACCCGGTACACCTAAATATACTTTGTCTTTTCCGCAATTGAATGAAGCTGATTCTATCAAATGCATGTAGATGTGATCGGTTTTTACTTCCAAACTTAACAATCCTTGAATGATGAATTTATTGTTATTGATAATCAATTTGTAAACTTGTCTGTTTTCATTCGACAGTTCCGTATGCCAGTTAAAACGCCAATTCGTTTTTTTGATTTGACGTTTATCTTTCCCTGACAATTGTATCACTTCCGTATCAAAAATGTCTCCTGTGATTCTGTTTTCAATCGAATTGGTCAGTTTGTCTATTTCAATATCAATATATATTTCCTCATTCATACGGGCAAAATTACAAAATAATTCTCATATAGTCAATATTTTTTTAGAGATGTAGCACGAGATATCCTGTTTGTTTCGCATTCTTTAATACTTGTCTATTGTTTACATCTGTTTTTGAATTTTGAAGATATACGCATAATCACATGGCCGGTTTGCGTTTTTTTGCAGTTTCGACGGCAACGTGATGGTTGTTATGCCGTTCTTCCGGCTCCATTTCAGCGGTTCGTCGTATCCGAGCATGTAGATTTTGGAGTTTTCAGCCGGTTCGACCGATTTCAGTTGCAACTGTTTGCCGGGCCAGGCCAGCGATATGGCAAAAACGGTTTTATCGTCTTTGCTGCGCGTGTAACGCACATTGTCTTCGGCAATTACGGAATACGACCTTGTGTTGTATATTCCTTCGCCGTTTACTTTCAGCCATTTGCCTATATCGAGCAGCCGTTTTTCCTGAACAGCCGGCAAAGCGCCCTGTGCATCAAGATTTACGATTAGCAGAAGATTACCGCCTTTCGAAACGATTTCGACAAACATGTCGATAAATTCTTTCGACGTGATGACGTTTTCGTCCGTATCCTGCCAGTTGAATCCGAACGACTGACTGATGCCGCGATTTTCTTCCCATGTGTGACGGAGGCGGTTATCGTCGGTCATGTCGCCGTATTCGCTGGTAAACACGTCGCCACGAAACGAACGCGACCATTTCCCGTTAATCAATCCGTAACGGTCGTTCACGGCGACTTCCTTTCGTCCTTCCGCCCTGTTGTAGAAATAGGCCGCGATGTCGTAGCTGCCGAGAATGTCGGTTGGGCTGTCCCAGTCGCCGTCGTACCAGAGAATGTCGGGGTCGTATTTGTCGATAAACTCAACGGCTTGCGGGATAATGTAATCTTTGGCATAATCGTTTACTGCAATCTTTCCCGAAGCCAGCGTTTCGTATTTTTCTTCGCAGGGTTTATATTTGCCTGCCCATTCGCGTATAATCAGTTCGCCTTTTGTGTCGATCACCGGATATTCCCATTCTTCGACGCTGAAATAAAATCCAAACTTCAATCCTTTCGCTTTACAGTTGTCCACTATCGGCTGTATCAGGTCTTTACCTGTTCTGTCGCCTGCATCCCGGTGCGTGTACGACGAGGGCCAGAGGCAAAATCCCGAATGGTGTTTACAGAAAGGAATAACGTATTTCATTCCGGCGGCGAGGGCTACGTCCGTCAATTTGTCGGGCTGATAGTTTCGGGCTTTGAAGAACGGAATCAGGTCGTCTCTCTGAAAATCTTCGCCCCAGTTTTTGTCGTGATATTTGGCGGCGGTGGCGTCGTGGTCAATACGATGTTCGTACCAGTCGGGATACATTGCGCCCTTATCTCTTTTCACCGCCCATCCGCCGACCGACCAGATTCCCCAGTCAATAAACATTCCGAATTTGGCGTCTTCAAACCATTCGGGAGCGACATGACTGTCGAGCGAAGCGCCGACAGGTTTCCATTTTCCTCCGCAATTGACCTCCGATATGCGGGCGTACTCTTTTCCGGCATCCCGCATCATTTTTTCGGAGAACTGCTCTTTCAAATCTTTCAGCGAATACCTGTAGCGGTTTTTAACAGGGTCATAACCTTCCGGTCGCCGGTATCCTTCGGGAGCAACCGGAACTTCGTCCCGAGTTACAGCGCCCTGCTTTTGCTCCTGTCCGTAACTCGCTATGTTTAGCCCCAATACGGCTAACAACAGTA
>JAITDQ010000040.1 GCA_031282485.1 Tannerella sp.
CTTTCAAAATAAAGCGACAAAAGTGTTAAATCTTTCGGTTTATAAGGGAAATAGCATAAAAAGTTTTGGTTTGTTTTGCGTAATTGGAAATTATATTTATCTTTGCGCCGTAAAATTAAATGATATGATACGAAATACATCACATAACGGTTTGCTTATCAGCATTATTTCTATTTTGTTGCTCTTGTGGCGAAATGGGATGTGAGATGTGTGTGTATGTCGGATATATAAAACCTTTCTCACGGCCATGATGAGAAAGGTTTTTTTTTGGGTTTTTTGAATTGGAATATAATATTTAAAAGGAAAGTATATGGATAGATTATTTATTTTTGATACTACGTTGCGAGACGGCGAACAGGTGCCCGGATGTCAGCTTAATACGGTAGAAAAGATACAGGTGGCGAAAGCGCTCGAATCGTTGGGCGTGGATATTATTGAAGCCGGGTTCCCGGTTTCCAGTCCGGGCGATTTCAACTCGGTTGTCGAGATTTCGAAAGCCGTTACGTGGCCGACGATTTGTGCCCTGACACGCGGAGTGGAGAAGGATATTGACGTGGCGGCCGAGGCGCTCAGGTATGCAAAGCACAAACGTATACACACGGGAATAGGAACATCGGAGTATCATATAAAATATAAATTTAATTCTACGCAGGAAGAAATCCTGAAACGTGCTGTTGCGGCGACGAAACATGCCAAAAAGTATGTGGAAGATGTAGAATTTTACTGCGAAGACGCCGGACGTACCGATAACGAATATCTTGCGCGTGTCGTCGAGGCTGTCATAAAAGCCGGCGCGACGGTTGTTAATATTCCCGACACGACGGGTTATTGCCTGCCTGCGGAGTTTGGAGCCAAGATCAAGTACCTCACAGAGCATGTGGACGGCATTGACAAAGCGATTATATCTACACACTGCCACAATGACCTCGGCTTGGCTACGGCCAATACGATTGCCGGCATAACAAACGGCGCACGGCAGGCGGAACTGACGATTAACGGCATAGGAGAACGCGCCGGGAATACTTCGCTCGAAGAAGTGGTCATGATCCTGAAATGTCATAAACAGCTCGGCATAGAAACGAATATAAATACCCTGAAGATATATTCGACAAGCCGCATGGTTTCGAGTTTGATGAACATGCCGGTTCAGCCGAACAAGGCGATCGTAGGCCGTAATGCGTTTGCCCATTCGTCCGGTATTCATCAGGACGGCGTGTTGAAAAACGTACAGACGTATGAGATTATGGATCCGAAAGACATTGGAATAGATGATAACTCGATTATCCTTACGGCCAGAAGCGGACGCGCCGCATTGAAACACCGTCTGCAGACGCTTGGCGTAGAGCTTGACCAAGAACGGCTGGATAAGGTCTACCGGGAATTTCTGCGACTGGCCGACCGCAAAAAGGATATAAGCGATGATGATATACTGATGCTGGCCGGTGAAGGACGTAAAGATTCGTTTCGCATCAAACTGGAATATATGCAGGTTACTTCCGGTATCGGCGTGCGTCCCGTGGCCAGCGTGTGCATAAATATTGCCGGCGAGAAATTCGAAGCGGCGGCCTCGGGTAATGGCCCGGTCGATGCGGCCATAAAAGCGGTTAAATTGATTATACGCCGCCAGATGACGATTCAGGAGTTTCTTATTCAGGCAATCAACAGAGGCAGCGACGACATTGGAAAAGTACACATGCAAGTCGCGTACGACGGGAATATTTATTATGGTTTTGCGGCTAATACCGACATCGTTGCGGCTTCGGTCGAAGCCTTTATTGATGCGATTAATAAATTTGTGAAATGAAAATAAACGCACCCGGGGAAAAGGCACTTCAATTTCGGGTGATTTCTGATAAATAAGTATTATTTTTGTAACCAATATAAGAAGAAAAATATGAATACATTATTTGATAAAATATGGGATTCGCATGTAGTTGCCATTGTTAAAAACGGTCCTGTACAGTTGTATGTCGACAGGCTTTACTGTCATGAAGTAACAAGTCCGCAGGCTTTTGCCGGACTTCGGGAGAGGGGGCTGAAACCGTTGCGGCCGGAACGTGTTTTTTGCATGCCCGATCATAATACGCCTACTCACGATCAGGATAAACCGATTGAAGACCCCGTATCAAAAGCGCAGGTTGATACGCTGGAGAAAAATGCGGCGGATTTTGGCCTGACTTATTTCGGTATGATGCATCCCCGGAACGGGATTATCCATGTTGTCGGCCCCGAAAGGGGGCTTACGCTTCCGGGAATGACCGTCGTTTGCGGCGACAGCCATACGTCCACGCACGGAGCAATGGGCGCCGTCGCTTTCGGGATAGGTACAAGCGAGGTGGAAATGGCGCTTGCTTCGCAATGTGTCCTGCAGCAAAAGCCTAAAACCATGCGCATCGCCATAGAAGGCATGCTTGGTAAGGGCGTTACAGCGAAAGACGTTGCGCTGTATGTGATATCTAAGATGACGACCGGCGGGGCGACAGGATATTTTATCGAGTATGCCGGCTCGGTAGTGCGCGAACTGACGATGGAAGGGCGGCTTACGCTGTGTAACCTGTCGATAGAAATGGGCGCACGGGGCGGCATGGTTGCACCCGACGGAACGACGTTCGCTTATTTGAGAGGCCGTGAATACGCACCTCCGGGCGAAGCCTTTAACAGGGCGGTGGGTTACTGGAAAGCGCTCAGAAGCAGCGACGATGCGATCTTTGACAGGGAAGTTGCGTTCCATGCCGGGGATATTGAGCCGATGATCACTTACGGCACAAATCCGGGTATGGCAACAGGAATCACGCAAACGATTCCGTTGTCGTCATCAATGTCCGAAGGCGGCCGCGCCTCTTACCGGAAGTCGCTTGAATACATGGGTTTCCATGAAGGCGAATCGCTGACGGGGAAGCCGGTTGATTATGTTTTTTTAGGCTCGTGCACAAACGGGCGCATAGAGGATTTCAGGATGTTCGCTTCGATTGTGAAAGGCCGGAAGAAAGCGCCGGGTGTTACGGCATGGCTTGTGCCCGGTTCGTGGATGGTCGATGCGCAGATACGCGAGGAGGGGCTTGATAAAATATTGGGAAATGCGGGCTTCAAACTGCGGCAGCCGGGATGTTCGGCCTGTCTTGCGATGAACGATGATAAAATCCCGGCAGGCAGATATGCCGTTTCGACCTCAAACCGTAATTTCGAAGGACGCCAAGGACCCGGTTCGAGAACGTTGCTGGCCAGCCCCCTTGTGGCCGCCGCCGCCGCGATAACCGGAAAAATAACGGATCCGAGGGAGATGATGAGGTGAGAAAAATCAGGATAGCGAAGGATAGCGAAAGATAAGCGAAGGATAAGCGAAGGATAAACGAAGCAATCCCCGGAAATGTAAACAGGGGAAATCCTCTTCCATGCATTGGGAAGAAACTCTTCCCGGGCGTCAGAAAATTAGTGACAATTTAAACAGTAAATATAATGAAAGAAAAATTTGAAATATTACGAAGTACCTGTATCCCCCTTCCTTTGGAAAACGTGGATACTGACCAGATCATTCCGGCGCGCTTCCTGAAAGCGACAACGAAAGAAGGCTTTGGAGAGAATTTGTTTCGTGACTGGCGTTACGACAAACAGGGAAATAAGATTGAATCGTTTGTGCTGAACGACCCGCGGTACAGCGGAAAAATTCTCGTTGCGGGAAAGAATTTCGGAAGTGGTTCAAGCCGTGAACATGCGGCCTGGGCGATTGCCGGATATGGATTTCGTGTTGTTGTGTCCAGCTTTTTTGCCGATATTCACAAGAACAACGAATTGAACAACGGCGTCCTCCCCGTCGTGGTAAGCGAACCGTTCCTTGCGGAACTTTTTGCTTCCATAGATAAAAATCCCGAAACAGTGGTGGAAGTGAACCTCCCCGAACAGCGGATAACAAACACGGAAACGGGAAAAAGCGAACATTTTGAAATAAACGCTTATAAAAAACATTGCCTTATAAACGGCTTGGATGATATCGATTATTTGCTGGCAAACAGGCAAAAAATAGAGGAATATGAGAAATTAATGGTTAATGGTTAATGGTTAATGATTAATGGTTATTGAGCTTGTCGAAGTACCGGTCATTGAGCTTGTCGAAATGATGGTTATTGAGCTTGTCGAAATATGGTTATTGAGCCTGTCGAAATAATGGTTAATGAATTTGTAAGAATATGATAGAAATAATGGACACAACGCTTCGTGACGGAGAGCAGACAAACGGCGTTTCGTTTTCCGTACACGAAAAGAAATCAATAGCGCGATTGCTGATTAAGGAACTGAATGTCGATCGTGTGGAGGTCGCTTCCGCCCGCGTGTCGGACGGCGAGTTCGACGCCGTCCGGGGCATATCCGCCTGGGCGGCGCAGAAGGGTTGCCTCAATCGGCTGGAAGTACTGGGGTTTGTTGACGGCGGGCTGTCGCTGAAATGGACAAAAGACGCCGGATGCTGCGTGATGAACATGCTGTGCAAAGGATCGCGGAGGCATGTTACCGAACAGTTGAAGAAAACCCCGGAGCAACATATTGAAGATATTACCGGACAGATTGCGCTGGCGCGGGAAATGGGTATTGATGTGAACATCTACCTCGAAGACTGGTCGGGCGGCATGCAGGACGATCCCGGCTATGTTTACCGGATGGTCGACGCCTTGAAACACCTGCCTGTTCATCGTTTCATGCTTCCCGACACACTCGGTATTCTTAATCCGGAAAAGACGTATGCGTATTGCCGCGATATGGTGACCCGTTATCCGGAATTACATTTCGATTTTCACGCGCATAATGATTACGGCCTGGCCGTAGCCAACGTTTATTCGGCCGTGAGCGCCGGCGTTAAAGGCGTACATGTGACGGTAAACGGACTTGGCGAACGCGCCGGTAATGCTTCGTTGAGCAGTGTTATCGCCGTAATCCATGATCAACTGAACGGGAAAACAAATGTACTGGAAAATAAAATCAATCACGTAAGCAAGAGTGTCGAAATGTATTCCGGCATACGTATCGCCCCCAACCAGCCGATAATCGGTGAAAACGTATTTACGCAATGTGCCGGCGTTCATGCCGACGGCGACAGCAAGAATAACCTGTACTGCAATTCTCTTATCCCGGAACGTTTTGGCCGTACGCGCGAGTATGCCCTGGGCAAAACCTCCGGTAAGGCCAACATCCGTAAAAACCTGGAAGCCCTCGGCATAGACCTTGACGAGGAATCCATGCGTAAAGTGACGCAGCGCGTAATCGAACTTGGCGACAAGAAGGAAATCTTGACGCAGGAAGACCTTCCGTACATCATTTCCGACGTCCTTCGTTACGATATGCAGGAAAACAGGATTAAAATATTAAATTATTCCTTATCTTTGGCGCAGGGATTGAGACCGGTGGCCACGCTGAAGATCGAAATTGACGGCATGGCGTACGAAAATACGGCGACGGGCGACGGTCAATACGATGCTTTTGTCCGTGCTCTGCGCAAGATATACAAATCGCTTGACCGCCCGTTCCCGATGCTGACGAACTACGCCGTCTCGATACCTCCCGGCGGCCGTACGGATGCATTCGTGCAGACGGTCATAACGTGGCGTCACGAAGGCGTCGAATTTAAAACCCGCGGACTTGACGCCGACCAGATTGAGGCGGCAATAAAAGCTACGGTTAAGATGCTGAATAAAATAGAAAATTGAGCTTTTCATATAAAATAATAAAGACTATGAACAAAAAATTGACAATAGCGCTTGTAGCGCACGACAACCGCAAAGCGGATATGATAGAATGGGCGGTACACAATATTCATTTTTTATCCCGACATGACTTGGTATGTACAGGCACGACAGGCAGCCTGATAAGTAAAGCGTTTGAAGAAAAAGGCGCGGGCGCCTACAATATCAGATGCATGTATTCCGGCCCCATGGGAGGGGATGCGGAGATAGCGGCTATGGTTGTGCGCAAGAAAGTAGACCTGGCCATATTTTTGATAGACGACCTCAACCCGCAGCCGCACGAGGCGGATATTCAAATGTTATTGCGTCAGTGCCGGGTGCATAACGTGCCGATTGCATGTAACCGGTACAGTGCGGATTTAATGATCACAAGCACCCTTTGGGATGATGATTCCTATGTCCCGATGGAACCGAAATATGTACATTTTAACAGACTGTAAACAGGATGAAATTAAATATAGCCGTATTGCCGGGCGATGGTATCGGGCCGGAAATAGTTGAACAGGCAATGAAAGTCGTGAAAGTCGTCTGTAGAAAATATAATCATGAACTGAACTGCGAAACCGCCTTGGTTGGCGCATGTGCGATAGATGCAACCGGGAATCCGTATCCCGCCGAAACGCATGAACTCTGTATGCAGAGCGATGCCGTACTGTTCGGCGCAATCGGCTCGCCGGAATACGACAATAATCCGTCCGCCAAAGTGCGTCCCGAACAGGGATTGCTGGCCATGCGCAAGAAACTGGGATTATATGCCAATATACGTCCCGTAACGACATTCCCGTCATTGCTGCACAAATCCCCCCTGCGAGCCGATCTGGTCAAGGATGTTGATTTCATGTGCATCCGCGAACTCACGGGCGGGCTTTATTTCGGCCGTCCGCAAGGGCGCAGCGAAGACGGCGATATGGCTTATGACACATGCGTCTATTCGCGTGAAGAAATTGAGCGCATCATTCGTCTGGCATACGGTTATGCGCTCCGGCGCCGCAAAAAACTGACGGTGGTCGACAAAGCCAATGTTTTGGCCACATCCCGTTTGTGGCGTGAAGTAGCTCAGCGTATCGAAAAAGAATACCCGGAAGTAGAGACCGAATACATGTTCGTAGACAATGCGGCAATGCGGTTGATACAATGGCCGGGAAGCTTTGATGTTTTAGTCACCGAAAACATGTTCGGCGATATATTAACGGACGAAGCCTCCGTCATAACTGGTTCACTGGGCATGTTACCGTCGGCCTCCGTCGGTCTGCACACCTCCGTATTCGAACCCATCCACGGTTCGTACCCGCAGGCCGCAGGCAAAAACATCGCCAACCCGCTGGCCACCATATTGTCGGCCGCCCTGATGTTCGAATACGCCTTCAACCTGCACGAAGAAGGAAGCGCCATACGCCGTGCCGTCACCGCCTCAATAGCCGCCGGCATCGTAACCGAAGACATCTCACAAAACGAAAAGTCATACCACACTTCGGAGGTAGGCGATTGGATCGCGGGGGAAATAGGGAAATGAAAAGAGTTGACAAATAAATATATTAATTTAATAGAATATGAACAGTGAATATTTTGTGTGTAAAAGTAATTCCGGCATTTTTTTGTCGGAGCAATGTCGTTTCTCGTTAAGAAACGGCTCATATATGGCAAAGATTATTTTTGCCGTATTGTTTTTATTTGTTTTCATTTATTATCCGTCCGGCGCCTGTCCTTACTGTACTTCGCCCGGCGCTTGTGTTCACGACCATTGGAAACAATTGTCGTACGGCAAAGTTAAAGTAACAGGCGAGACAGGCAGGCGTATCGACCTGACAATTCAGAATCACCTGAAAAAATTAGACTTGCAGAACGTGTTTTTGAATCAGTTCCGGACAAAGGAAGCTAAAGACGGTTTCATCGGTACGGGTATGCTTTTAGAGGCAGCCGTAAGGTTTGCCGCTTATTCGCCCGACCCCGAAATTGCCGCAATCAAAAATCAAATCGTTGACTGTTTGCTTGAGAATCAGCAGGCTGACGGGTATATCGGTTTTTTTGCCGAAGAACAACGTTTATGGCAGGCTTGGGATATTCACGAAATGGCGTACATAATCATCGGTTTGGTTTCGGATTATACTCTTTTCGGACAAAAACGCTCGCTGGACGCTGCCGTCAAAACCGCCGATTACATTATTAACCGCTGGAATCCGCCTGCCGGTTTTACGGATTTCTTCTACACGGGAATAGACAATGCCATATTGTCGCTGTATAAAGCGACCGGCGAGGAACGTTTCCGCGAATTTGGCGAAAACAAACGACCGCTGCTTACTTGGGCTCCCGGTATCGAAAAAGGCCGGACGCCGCGAATGTTTGGTCATATCTTTGCTTATATGGCTATGAACGAAGCGCAACTCAACATCTACCGGATGACGGCCGACAAACGTTTTACCGAAGCCAATTCGAGCGCAATGGATTTCCTGACCGCTCACGACGGCCTGTCGATCATCGGTGGAGCCGGACAGGAAGAATGTTGGACGGACGACCAGGACGGCGAAGGCGACCATGCCGAAACCTGCGCAACATCATACTTGATTCGTATTTACGACCATCTGCTGCGCCTGCACGGACAGTCGTCTTACGGTGACCTGATGGAACGTTCGATCTATAATGCGCTGTTTGCCGCACAGTCGCCCGACGGGCGCAGGATACGGTATTATATTCCGTTCGAGGGCGAACGAAAATATTTGCAAAAAGATGATTATTGTTGTCCGAACAATTTCCGGCGGATTATTTCGGAACTTCCGCTGATGATTTATTATA
>JAITDQ010000041.1 GCA_031282485.1 Tannerella sp.
GATGATATACATCCCGATTTTGTGAAGCGCGTAAAGGATTTCATAAAATACCTGCGTCCGCAGTTGAAGGAATACCACGACGTTTTTACGGGGAACATCATCGCCCGGCAGCGGATGAAAGGTGTCGGCGTGCTGAGCCGCGAAGATGCCGTCTCCTTCGGGGCGACCGGCGGGACAGGCCGCGCTTCCGGCTGGGCTTGCGACGTGCGCAAGCGTCATCCTTACGGGGCGTATGACAGGGTCGATTTCCGGGAAATTGTTTATCATGAAGGCGACTGTTTTTCGCGTTACATGGTTCGTATGGACGAGATTGTGGAGAGCATGAACATCATTGAACAGTTGATAGATGATATACCCGAAGGCGATTACCGGGTGAAGATGAAACCGGTCATCAAACTTCCCGAAGGCAGCTATTATTCGGCCGTGGAGGCAAGTCGCGGGGAGTTCGGCGTATACATCGAGAGCCGCGGGGATAAATATCCGTACCGCATGAAATTCCGCAGCACGGGACTTCCGCTCGTCTCGTGCATCGACACGATTACGCGCGGGAGTAAAATCGCCGACCTGATCGCCATCGGCGGGACGCTGGATTATATAGTCCCCGACATTGACCGGTAAATTTTAAAAGGAAGGAGAATAAAATGTTTGATTTCAGTATAGTTACGAATTGGATACACGAATGGCTCATGTCGGCGATGCCGCCGGCGCCTGCCGTTTTTGTGGAGTGTGTACTTATCGGCGTATGCATTATGCTTATGTATGCCGTGATAGCCATGGTGATGATATTCATGGAACGGAAGGTTTGCGCGGCTTTTCAGTGCCGCCTGGGGCCGAACAGGGTAGGACCGTGGGGCGTTTTCCAGCTGTTTGCCGATGTGATCAAGATGCTGATAAAAGAGATCATCGTCATCCGCCACTCGGACAGGTTCCTGTATAACCTGGCGCCTTACATTGTCATACTGGGTTCGATCCTGGCTTTTGCCTGCATCCCGTTCAACAAAGGGGCGGAAGTGCTGGATTTCAATGTCGGCATATTTTTCTTTATGGCGGCTTCGTCCATTGGCATTGTCGGCATATTACTTGCCGGCTGGAGCAGTAATAACAAATATTCGCTTATCGGGGCCATGCGGAGCGGCGCACAGATGATCAGTTATGAACTGTCCGTGGGCATTTCGATTCTTACGATTATCGTGCTGACCGACACGATGCAGTTCAGCGAGATTGTGGAGCGTCAGGCCGGGGGCTGGTTTATTTTCAAAGGCCACATACCGGCGCTGATTGCTTTTGTTATCTACCTGATTGCGGGAAATGCGGAAGTCAACCGCGGCCCGTTCGACCTTCCCGAAGCGGAATCGGAGCTGACGGCCGGGTATCATACCGAATATTCGGGAATGCATTTCGGATTCTTTTATCTGGCGGAGTTTATGAATCTGTTTATTGTCGCGTCTATCGCTGCGACGGTTTTCTTCGGCGGCTGGATGCCTTTGCATATCGCGGGCTGGGACGGATTTAACGGGGTGATGGACTGCATACCGGGATTTGTCTGGTTTTTCGCGAAAGCGTTTTTTGTCGTGTGGCTGCTTATGTGGATTAAATGGACGTTCCCGCGCCTGCGTATTGACCAGATTCTGCATCTGGAATGGAAAGTGCTGGTGCCGGCCGGTCTGGTGAACCTGTTGCTGATGACTGTATGCGTGGTCTTTGGGTGGCATTTTTGAAAATTCGGGTGGAAATGAAAGGAAAGGATAATAAAATGGATACAAACTACGGTTATACGGCCGGGATTTTTCATGGCCTTGTGACACTGCTCACCGGATTGAAAGTTACGTTTACCGAGTTTTTCACCCGGAAAGTAACGGAAGAATATCCCGACAACCGGGATACGCTCGCGATCGCCGCCCGTTTCCGGGGAACGCTTTACATGCCCCTCGACGAAAACGGGAAAAACAGATGCACAGCCTGCGGCCTGTGCGAGATGACCTGTCCGAATGATACGCTCCGCCTCGAAACGGAAATGGTCACGGACGGGGAAACGGGACGAAAGAAAAAGGCCTTGCTCCGTTACCGGTACGATCTGGGTTCGTGCATGTTTTGCCGGTTATGCGTGGACGTGTGCCCTGCCGGCGCGATCGCGTTCGACACGAAGTTCGAACATGCGGTCTTTAACCGGGATAAATTAGTGAAGATTTTAAATGAAACAGGCGATGAATGAATATTCTTTTGTCGTTAAAGTATAAAGAAAACAGAGAATTATGGATATTACATTAGATTTGGCAGTCTTTCTGGTACTGGCGGTTTTTATGATTGTCAGCGCCATACTTGCCGTCACGACAGGGCGCATCCTTCGTTCGGCGACTTACCTGCTGTTCGTCCTCTTCGGAACGGCCGGGATTTATTTCCAGCTGAACTATTCGTTCCTGGGAGCGGTGCAGCTGCTCATTTACGCCGGGGGAATCATCGTGCTTTATGTGTTTTCGATTTTGCTGACGTCGGGGCGGAGCGATAAAGCCGAAAAGCTGAAAAGTTCGAAAAAATTTGCCGGGTTAGTCACGGCGCTTGCCGGACTGATTCTGTGTCTTTCCATCACGTTGAAGAACAGGTTTGTCCCTTCCCACTTCGAACACGGCGAACTGCCCGTGCGGACGGTCGGCAATGCCTTGATGGGCATGGGGAAATACCAGTACCTGCTTCCTTTCGAAGTAATAAGTATTTTACTGCTGGCATGTATTGTCGGAGGAATTTTAATTGCAAGAAAAAGATAAAACATTACAGATATGATACACATGGAATATTACCTGATCGTTTCCACGATCCTGATGTTTGTCGGGATTTACGGTTTTTTTACGCGCCGTAACCTGCTGGCGATGCTGATTTCCGTCGAGCTTATACTCAACTCGGTGGATATAAATTTTGCAGTCTTCAACCGTTTCCTTTTCCCGGAACAGCTGGAAGGCTTCTTCTTTGCCCTGTTCGCTATCGGCATATCAGCGGCCGAGACGGCTGTGGCAATCGCTATCATTATTAATATTTACCGGAATATACGGAATATTCAGGTGAAGAACATGAACGAACTGAAGCATTAGGATATTATGGAATATACAGTATTAATATTAGTTCTGCCTTTCCTGTCCTTCCTGCTGCTCGGGCTGGGGGGGAAAAGCATCCGTCCCCGGATTGCCGGTATGGCGGGAACGGCTGTTCTGGCGGTCGTGACGGTTCTGTCGTATGTGGCTGCGTTCGAGTATTTCGGCGCAGGACGCGGCGCGGACGGCAAGTTCCCGACGCTGATGCCGTACGACATGACGTGGCTGCCGCTGAACGAAACGCTGCATATCGGAGTGGGCATACTGTTAGACCCCATTTCCGTTATGATGCTGGTCGTTATCTCGACGGTTTCGTTCATGGTGCACATCTATTCGCTGGGTTATATGAAAGGCGAAAAGGGATTTCAGCGTTATTACGCATTTCTTTCGCTCTTCACCCTGTCGATGACCGGGCTGGTGGTCGCGACCAACATCTTCCAGACGTATATATTCTGGGAACTCGTCGGCGTTTCGAGTTATCTCCTGATCGGG
The DNA here is from genome assembly GCA_031282485.1 of Tannerella sp. Lineage (GTDB taxonomy): Bacteria > Bacteroidota > Bacteroidia > Bacteroidales > Tannerellaceae > Tannerella. Next base: position 3,576 of record JAITDQ010000041.1, read on the forward strand.
TTTTATTACACGAAACCGGCGGCCGTGGCGGCGTCGAAAAAGGCGTTCGTTGTGACCCGCTTTGCCGACCTCGGTTTTCTTGCCGGCATTCTCATCTACGGATATTATGCCGGGACGTTTTCCTTTACGCCGCCGATGCATGTGTTAGCCGCCGCCGGGGGCATGATTCCGCTGGCACTGGGATTGATGTTTGTGGGCGGAGCCGGCAAGAGCGCCATGTTTCCGCTGCATATATGGCTGCCCGACGCCATGGAAGGCCCGACGCCCGTGAGCGCACTGATACATGCGGCAACCATGGTGGTGGCCGGCGTGTATCTGGTGGCGAGGATGTTTCCGCTCTTTATCGGCTTTGCGCCGGATGTCCTTCACTGGGCGGGATACGTCGGGGCGTTCACCTCGCTGTTCGCCGCCGTTATCGCCTGTGTGCAGACCGACATAAAACGTGTGCTGGCTTTTTCGACCATTTCGCAGATTGGGTTTATGATCGTCGCACTGGGCGTTTGCACCTCCGACAATCCTCATGCCGGCGGACTGGGTTATATGGCTTCCATGTTCCACCTCTTTACGCATGCGATGTTCAAAGCGTTGCTTTTCCTTTGCGCGGGTGCAATCATACATGCGGTGCACTCGAATGAGATGAAGGATATGGGCGGGCTGTGGAAATGTATGCCGGTTACGCACCTGACGTTTCTGGTGGCGTGCCTGGCGATTGCAGGCATACCTCCTTTCAGCGGATTCTTTTCGAAGGACGAGATACTCGCCGCCTGTTTCGGTTTCAGCCCCGTGACGGGAACGGTGATGCTTCTCACCGCCGGATTGACGGCGTTTTATATGTTCCGCCTTTATTATAACGTCTTCCTGAAGCCCGCCCGGACGGTCGGCGAAGCGCCGCAAGCGACGACGCAGGTTGCCGGTCGCAGTTCGGCTTTGCAGGCCGCCGGCTACGACGACACCGCGCCCAGTTCGGTTCCGCAAACCGCTGGCTTTGCTGCCGCTCCTTGTCCGGCTCCGCAAACCGTCGCACTCGACGCCGCCGCGCCTCATGCCGCAAGTCACAACGCCGCGCCTCGCCCCCATGAAGCGCCGGCAAGCATGACGGTTCCGCTGATTTTCCTGGCAGCCGTCACGTGTGTCGCAGGGTTTATCCCTTTCGGCGCTTTTGTGAGCAGTAACGGGGAAATGTATCATGCGCATTTGGATATGACGGTGGCTGTCGCGAGCGTATGCGTGGCCGTGGCGGCAATCGGTATCGCAATCGTTATGTATAAGGGCGGGAAACGGACGCCGGCGCTTCGACGGAAAGGGCTGTATCGCGCCGTATACGGCAGGTTTTATGTGGATGAGGTGTATCAGTTCGTGACGCACAGGATTATTTTCAACTGTATTTCTACGCCCGTCGCCTGGTTTGACCGCCATGTCGTCGACGGTTTTATGAATCTGCTTGCATGGGTTACACACGCGGCAGGCCATCGGATTAAAGGCCTGCAAAGCGGTGCGGTGCAGCAGTATTCGATCGTTTTCCTGAGTGGCGCCCTGGCGCTTATTATTATACTGTTATTGATTTAAAACATAAATAAAACAAGAAATGAATTTCTTATCCTTATTCGTTCTGATTCCTGTGCTGATGATGCTGGGACTGTGGGTCTCGCGCAACATCACGCAAATACGGATTGTGATGGGCGCCGGGGCTTCGGCTTTGCTGGCGCTCGCCGTGTCGCTGGTCTTTTTATACCGGGGAGCGCGTGCGGGGGGCGACGCTTCCGGCATGTTGTTTACCGACAGTTGCGTATGGTATGAGCCGTTGAATATCCATTACGCCGTCGGGGTAGACGGCATCTCGACGCTCATGCTGTTGCTCTCGGCCGTGATTGTTTTCACCGGGGTGTTTGCTTCCTGGAGGATGAAGGAGCAGACGAAAGAGTTTTTCCTGTGGTATTGCCTTTTGAGCACGGGCGTGTTCGGCTTTTTTATCTCGCTCGATTTGTTTACCCTGTTTATGTTTTATGAAGTAGCCCTGATACCCATGTACCTGCTTATCGGCGTGTGGGGCAGCGGGCGGAAGGAGTATTCGGCCATGAAGCTGACACTGATGTTAATGGGCGGGTCGGCGTTTATATTAATGGGAATACTTGGCCTTTACTTCGGTTCGGGAGCCGTGACGATGAATCTGACGGAGATTGCGAAACTGGGTATACCGCCGGAGATGCAGCGGGTATTTTTCCCGCTGACGTTCGTTGGTTTCGGCGTACTGGGAGCCTTATTCCCCTTTCATACCTGGAGTCCGGACGGCCATGCTTCCGCGCCGACCTCCGTTTCCATGCTGCATGCCGGTGTGCTGATGAAACTCGGCGGCTACGGCTGTTTCCGTATCGCTGTCTGCCTGATGCCCGAAGCTGCGGCCGAACAGGCCTGGATATTCCTTATCCTGACGGCGACCGGCGTCGTTTACGGAGCGTTTTCCGCCTGCGTCCAGAAGGATTTGAAATATATCAACGCCTATTCCTCCGTTTCGCATTGCAGTCTGGTGCTTTTCGCCATTCTGATGATGACGCGGACGGCCGGCACCGGCGCTGTCCTGCAAATGCTTTCGCACGGATTGATGACCGCCCTTTTCTTCGCCCTTATCGGTATGATTTACGGACGTACGCATACGCGCGATATTCGCGAGATGAGCGGCCTGATGAAAGCCATGCCGTTCCTTTCGGTTTGTTACGTCATAGCGGGACTTGCCAACCTCGGCTTGCCGGGACTGAGCGGTTTTGTGGCCGAAATGACCCTGTTTGTCGGCTCTTTTGAGGTGAATGACGCCTTTCACCGCACGCTGACCATCATCGCAACGACGTCGATCGTTATCACGGCGGTCTATATTTTACGCCTGATTGGGAAAATATTATACGGCGCGACCGAAGTGACCGGCGAAACGGCAGGACACGGCGCAACCGTGCCGCTTACCGATGCGACGTGGGACGAGCGTTTTGCCGTGATATGCCTCTTAGTCGCCATTGCCGGACTGGGACTGGCGCCCTGGGGAATAAGCAGTATGATAAGTAATTCTTTTCTACTTAATTAAAAAAATTATGGATTACAGTCAGTTTTTGTATATGCGTCCGGAGCTGTCACTGATCGTCGTGACGGTTATCCTGTTTTTATATGATTTATACGCCGGGAAAGTTTTACGCAGGTATTTCCAGCCCGTGACGTGCGCGCTGCTGCTCGTACATGTGATTATAAACATGATTCCGCCGGAAACACCGGTTGAAACATTCGGGGGAATGTACGTCAGCCTGCCGGTGATGAGTATTGTCAAAAGCATCCTGTCGGCCGGGACTTTGCTTGTTATCATGCAGTCCGGCGTGTGGCTCGGACGGGAAGATACGGAGCACAGGCGCGGCGAGTTTTATGTGCTTGCGCTGTCCACCCTGCTGGGCATGTTTTTTATGATAAGCGCCGGCAATTTCCTCCTGTTTGTTATCGGGATAGAACTCGCCTCCATACCCATGGCCTGCCTCGTGGCTTTCGACAAGTACAGGCATCATTCGGCCGAAGCGGGGGCGAAATATATATTGACGTCGATGTTCTCTTCCGGGCTGATGATGTTTGGCATATCCTTTATCTACGGGACGGCGGGGACGCTTTATTTTGCAGACGTGACGGCCGGCCTGACCGGTTCCCCGTTGCAGGTCATGGCGTTCGTCCTGTTCTTCTCCGGGCTTGGGTTCAAGATATCGCTCGTCCCGTTTCACCTGTGGACGGCCGATGTGTATGAAGGCGCGCCCACAGGCGTGACGGCCTACCTGTCGGTCATGTCGAAGGGCGCCGCTGCGTTCGCTTTGCTTGTCATATTCATAAAAGTATTCGCGCCCATGATTGTCGTCGGGCAGGAGCTGCTCTGGATTGTGACGGTGGCGACCATTACGGTGGCCAATCTGTTCGCCATACGCCAGAAAAACATAAAACGCTTCTTTGCCTTCAGCAGCATCTCGCAGGCCGGATACCTCATGCTGGGCGTTATCGGGGCAAGTGCGGCGGGCATGACTTCGCTGGTGTTTTACCTGCTCGTTTATCTGGTAGCCAACATGGCCGCTTTCGGCGTGATTTCGGTTATCGAACAGCAAACGGGAGGGAAGGTCTCTATCCGCGACTATGACGGACTGTACCGCACAAACCCGAAACTGACGCTAACCATGACGGTAGCCCTCTTTTCCCTGGCCGGCATACCGCCTCTTGGCGGTTTCTTCAGCAAATTTTTCATCTTCATGTCCGCGTTCGAAGCCGGATTTGAAGCGCTGGTTTTTATAGCATTAATCAACACGGTCATATCGCTCTATTATTATCTGCTGATCGTGAAAGCCATGTATATCAATCCCGGCG
>JAITDQ010000044.1 GCA_031282485.1 Tannerella sp.
TTCATCTCTTTATAGAGAAATTTAACTCTATCATCTGTTGGGAGTGTGAATTCGCTTTTATAGGTGCGAACTACTCCGTGGATAAGTAATTGTACGTAACTCATTATTTATAGACTTTAATTTTACATTCTATCTGTTTTCAAAATGCAAAATTATAATTTATTTTGCAATATACGATATTCTATTTTTTATTATACACATGTTAATAACATAATCGTCATGTTTCAGATTACAGATATAGCGGATATGACTGAAATAGCAATCACAACGACGACCAAGTCCTGTCGAACCGCAGGTACTCTATCCGTAAACTGAAGTAAACGGTTAATAAAGTGTCGTCCCTGCGGGACTTTTTGTCGTCGTTGTGATTGATTTTCTTTTCTTTGCTACCGACATTTTATCGGGACTTGGTCGTCGTATTGATTGCTATTTCCACAGTTATAGATGTGATCGACAATCACAGGCCCCGCCCAGACCCGCCGGCACGACACTTTATTAACCGTCATGCTTTAGCTTACGGATATGGGGATATGGACAGAGAAACAGAGAAGGACGACACTTTAATTAACTGTTATATCTTATTTATTTTTTGTCCCTAAATATATCGCTCCCGTCGGACACAAATCCGCCAGCCGGCTATTGATATTTGCGCAATTTTCCGGAGGCAGAACAATCTGCATCACGAAACCTCTGTTTTTGAACGTGAAGCCGTTCTCGCTGTTGTAAACGCACAGTCCGCATTTGATACATTTTGCCGGTTCGAACCACAAGCCATTTCCGATGTCCTGTTTGCTCATGGCAGGCAAGGCGGAGGATGCGTCGTAGCGGGAACGTTTGATGCCCGCTTCTCCGGCATACTGTCGCAATTTGCATCCTTTTTTTCCGGCGCAGGCACAGTGCAGACAGCGGGAATCGGCAGTTACAACCTCTTTCAGCCGTTTTTTTTCAGATTCCGTAAACCGTCCAACGCGGGAGAGAAAAGACGGCTTGTCCACCTTTCCGTTTTCGTGGTTTTCCGGCACAGGAACTGAGGGATATCTTTTGCATATTTCTTCAATCAGAGCGCGAATAGCCACCGGTTTATCCACTGTTCCCCGACGGCAGACTTTTTCGCAGGGGATTTTGCAGGCGGTACATTTCAGTTCGGGAAGAGGAAAAGCCGTTGCTATCAGCCGGAAGGCTTCGTCCATGTTGCCGTTGTCGTAAAAGTAAAGCATACGTTCAATGTCAAGTCCATGAGGACATACCATTGAGCATGGGGCTTCGCAGTCGGCGCGGTGGTCGCTCAGCAGCAGTTCGAGCGAGAGCGTGCGGGTGACGACGACGTCGGGACTTTCGGTATCTATTTGCATGTCTTCGACCGGCATGGTGGAGCACGACGGTATAATTTGTCCGGTTTTACAATCTTTTACAGCACAAATCATGCACGACGGTTTGTGCACGGCGTCCCCGGCATAGCACAGCGACGGAATATTAAACCCCGCACGGCGAGCCGTTTCTATCAGCGTTTCACCGTCCTGTGCGGTTATTGTTTTATTATTAATTCGAATATTCATATTCCAAGATATTTTCCCGTAAACCGGTTTTCAGTATGGCATTATAACTGCATTCTTCGATGCACAGTCCGCATTGAACACATTTTTCCGTGTTGATTGAGTGAATTTCGTAGGGCGTATAAGGAATGGCGTCCACCGGACAGGCTTTGGCGCATTTTGTACAGCCGATACAGTCCTGCGTCACCACGTATTTCACCATCTTCTTGCATGTTCCCGTTTTGCAGACGCCGTTGACATGCTCTTCGTATTCGTGGCGGAAATATTTCAAAGTTGTCAGCACCGGATTGGGCGCCGTTTTCCCAAGTCCGCAGAGCGAAGAACGTTTAACGTTTAACGCCAGTTCTTCAAGCAAATCAATATCGGTCCTGGATGCTTTACCGCTACATATTTTGTCGAGTAAATCGAGCATGCGGCGCGTCCCGACACGGCAGAACGTACATTTGCCGCACGACTGGTCGCAGGTGAAACCGAGAAAATAGCGGGCAACGTCCACCATACAGTCGTCCTCGCTCAATACGACCAGACCGCCTGAGCCCATCATCGCACCCAACTGAGTAAGCGCGTCAAAATCGACAGGACTGTCGCACAGTTCAGCTGGAATACATCCTCCCGAAGGACCGCCGATTTGCACGGCTTTCAATTTTCGTCCGCCTTCCACGCCTCCGCCGATTTCTTCGATAATCTGCCGGATGGTTATTCCCATCGGCACTTCAATCAGTCCGCCGTGGTTGATTTTTCCTGCAAGGGCGAATACTTTCGTGCCTTTGCTTTTTTCCGTTCCTGTTTTGCGATAGACATCCGCGCCATGTTTGACGATGTAGGCTATCTGACTGAGCGTTTCCACATTATTGACCAGCGTAGGAAATCCGTTCAGTCCGCTGACGGCAGGATAGGGCGGACGTTGTCTGGGAAATCCCCTGTCGCCTTCGATGGAGGCGATGAGGGCTGTTTCTTCTCCGCAGACGAAAGCGCCGGCGCCTTCAAAAACATTTATTTCCAGTGAAAACCCGCTGCCTTCGATGTTTTGTCCGACCAGTCCTTTTTCACGGCACAGTTCGAGCGCCCTTTTAATTCTTTCGACGGCAAGCGGATATTCGGCGCGGATATAAAAGATACCCCTGTCCGCTCCGACGGCACGGGAGGCAATCAACATTCCTTCGATGACGCGGAAAGGATACGATTCGAGCATCATACGGTCCATAAATGCGCCGGGGTCTCCTTCGTCGCCGTTGCAAATCATATACTTGTGTTCACTTGTAACCGAAGCGACGATTTCCCATTTTTTCCCTGTCGGAAATCCGCCGCCGCCACGACCGCGCAGTCCGCTTTTCAACACGGTCCCGATAATCTCCTTTCGTGGGACGGCAAGCGCTTTTTTCAAGGCATCGAATCCGCCGTGTGCAAGATATTCGTCAATATTGAGTGGAGCAAGAAATCCGAATCCTTCCGTAGAAATATGTTTCTGATTTAAAAGGAAACTGCTGATAAGTCCGGTTCGTTCATGTTCGGGTTTCCATACGACATTGTCCCAGGTTATATCGGTATGAAACGTGTCGATATGTTCCAGAATATTATTTTTAAGCCGTTTCAGTAATCCTGCGGGTTTAAAGTGATGATGCAGTATTTCCTTTATTTCTATGGCTTTTACGTTGGGATAGCGGTCAATCGTCCCGTCTTCGTTGACGACGTCTATCAGGGGGACTTTATTGCATACGCCAACGCATCCTACCGGTTTAATATTCACTTCGATACCGAGTTCGGCGGATGCGGTTTTCAGTTCTTTCCAGATAGCCGCCGAACCGCTCGCCATACAGCACGACCCCATTCCGAGCCGTATCTCTCCCCTTACCTGCCGGCGGGCTTTCCTGATTTCGTCCTTTTCCTTTTCGGACTGTGTTTCAAGAAAATCGTCGATAACTTCGTTTACTCTTCCGGGCATGACGTGACCGTAAATTTTTTCATCAATCTGCACAACGGGAGCAAGCGTGCAGCATCCGAGACAGGCGATTTTCTCTACCGAAAACAAACGGTCGGCGGTTGTAACGCTGTTTTCGGGAATCTCAAGATGACGTATGAAAGCATCGTAAACATTCGATGCGCCTTTGACATGACAGGCAGTTCCCGTGCAAACGCGAATCTGATGTTTGCCGAGCGGGATATGCCGGAATTGCGTATAAAACGTCGATACGCTGATAAGTTGGGCGCGGTCAATCTCTGTCCGTTCGTAAATACGCCCGACAGCCTCGGACGGAAGATACCCGAACGCTGCCTGTACAGCCTGAAGCAGAGGAATAATCGCTTTGCGCTCCTTCCCGACCGTATCAATGATTGCATCAATAAGGCTCAGCATCTCCGCTCTTTCGTCGCTATTTTTGCATTGACAGTTCATGACCGGGTTTTTTGTACGCAGTAAAGTTGATTTTCGGAACGGACAATCATTCTGTTGTCCGTAAAGGCAGGCGTTGCAAATGTCCGTTCTCCCGTCTCAAACGAGTTGACAGGGGTCAATTCGCTGTTGGCCGAATAGATAAATGCTTTCCCGCTGTTGCTGAAGAGATAAATTTTGCCTTCGGCGATAACCGGCGAAGAGTAAAATTCGGTATTTGTTTCATGATATGTTTTCAACTCTCCGCTTTTTGCATCGTAACAGGCAAGAACACCATAACTTGTAGCCACATAAACATTGTCTTTGGTAGCGGCAGGCGAAGAAACTTCGGGCAGATAATCGCTTGCTTCCCACAGTTTTTCACCGGTTGCAGCGTCAACGGCAATCAACGACGCATATTCGCTGGCGCCAAACACCAAACCCGCCGAACTGCATGGACTGGAGGCTACTTCGCCGCTGAGGAATTTCACTGTCCAGTTTTGTTCGCCGTTATTCGGGTTATAGGAGGTAATGTTGGGGTTTCCCATCAGGACAAGTTGCGGTTTTTTGTCCACGTAAGTGATGATGGGCGAACTCCATGTGATTTTGTCGGTACGCGCTTTACTCCACCGTTCGGCGCCGGTTGCCATGTCCAAAGCCAGAAGTTTTGGCGAATTGCTGTTATCATACTGAACAATCAGCAGATTTCCGAACGACAGCAGAGAAGAAGCATATCCGTAATGATTGGCGGGGACGCCGAGATTTTTAGCCCAGAGACGTTTGCCGTCCATGTCGGCGCAGAGTAAATCGCCTGTAGCAAAGATGGCGGCCACCTGTTTGCCGTTGGTCGTAACGGTCGAGGCGGCAAGTCCGGTATCTTCCGTCGTTTTGGGCATTTGCGCGGGCGAGCCGGAGATGTTTTCCGCCGCCAGTTGCCAGAGTAATTTTCCTGTATTCAAATCATAACAGTAAAGTTCACGCGCCTGTTCGTCCGCACCCGTGATGAAAATTTTATTGCCGTTGATAACAGGCGAATTGTATCCGTGACGCGGAATATCACTTTTCCATGTGATGTTTTCGCCTGTACTCAAATCCCATTTGGTCGGGATATTCTTTGCAGCGGTAACAGCGCTGGAATTGTTGCCGCGAAAACTGTTGTGGGTTACTTTGGGAACTTCCGGTTCAGCGACAACAGCGACGGTGGCGGTGGTGGCGACGGCGGCAACGGTGGTATCGGAAGTGGAGACTGTAGCGGTAGCAGTGGCGGAAGTAGCAGTGGTAGCGGTAGCAGCGACGGTGGTGGCGGTAGTGGCGACGACGGTATCGGTGACGGTGACTGTGGCTACGGGAGTTTTTTCCTCCGGTTGTGCCGTATCAGCCGGCAGTTTGTCGGTTGTTATATTTTCGTCGTTTTGTTCTTCCGGTTGTGTTTCGACGATTAATTCGTCCTTTTCGTTTTCTTTCCCGCTTTTCAGATATGGCGACGACAAAAATGTGAATACCAAAGCGCCTGTTACCAAAACGCCTGCAACCCAGTTGACATATTTACGCGCCTGCGTTTTTTCCGCCCATTCGTCAATCGGGTCGATTATCTTATCGGGAATATCTTTTGTTTTTCTGAAATAGTAGCGTGTGGCAACGATAAAAACAACCAGCATACCCATCAGGATATAAACGCCCGTCATCAAATGGTCAACGCGAACGAAATAGGCGCGACGAGCCATCAAATCAAGTTGACGGATTTGTTCCTGCAACTGGACATTTCCGGAGTTTTCATCGTTAATCTGCTTTAACGTTTCAATCACTTCCGCCTGTAAAGGATTAAAACCTTTCACCTGAAAATAATTGGTTATTAACATTATCGAAAAGGTAACGATAAAAACCGCCGATACAATGGCTATATTTCTTGCTATTTTTCTGTTCATGTCAAATATATTGTTAAA
>JAITDQ010000128.1 GCA_031282485.1 Tannerella sp.
GGTATTCAAAAATTCTTTAATTCCCGGTATAATCTTTGGATAGGGAGACCCATTACATTATAGAAAGAACCTTCGATGCCGCGTACGCCTGTGTAGCCGATCCATTCCTGTATGCCGTAGGCTCCGGCTTTGTCGAACGGTTTGTATTTGTCTACGTAGTATTCGATTTCTTCGGTGGTCAGTTCGGCGAAATCGACTGTTGACGTCACGGAAAATTCTTTTCTCCTGTCGGCGGTTGTGAGCGTTACGGCTGTTATGACGCGATGTTTTCGTCCCGACAGGCGTTTTAACATTTGGATAGCTTCTTCTCTGTCTGCCGGCTTTTCCAGTACGTCGTTGTCGAGGACTACAACCGTATCGGCTGTTATGACAAGTTCGTCCCGGCTTATTGTAGAAAGATATGCGTCCGCTTTTTTGCGGGACAGCCAAACCGGTATCTCATCGGACGGGATGTCTGACGGGTGCGTTTCGTCTATGTCCGGTATTACACGTACCTCGAAATCAATGTCCAAACCTTTCAGCAACTCCCGGCGGCGCGGGGAATTTGAGGCTAATATGATTTTATAATTTATACTGCGTTTCATAACTGTTCAAAAATTACATGGAAAAAACTTTCGCACATTCAACTATTAAAAATTCCCGTAATTAACCTGAAAACAGTTTAGTTTCAATTCTTTCCGCCACATTTCCACCACCTGATCGCGGTCGTCAAGCACAAATTCGATACGGTATTTGCCCGCGATTTCACGGTCGAAAATCTCCCGTTTGATAACAGCATCCTTACGATAATCCTTTGCCTTGCGCATCCATAACTGATGACAGGGTATGGAAAATTTTGACAGGAAACGCAGGGTCGGTTCACGGAAAATTTCTTCGCGTCCCGACAAAAGCAAGACGTTATAACCATTTGCATAAAAGACTTTTAACACGCTTGCAACCGCTTCGTTCAAATCGTCTTTGTCACATTCGGAGGCATCGTAAGGGTCGCGGTTTCCCATAAGCGCCAGAGTGCCGTCCAAATCGCACATAATTGCTTTTGGAAGATTGACATCCTGTTTTTCGGCAATATATGTTGTTTGCTTTAAAGGACGGGGAGAGAAATCGAAGGTTTTTTTCAACGTCTCCAACTCATTGGCAAACCGCCGGATAACATTTTCGGGGACATACCGGCCTGTTTCCGCATGCCGTTTTTCACAGCGCGCAATCAATTCGTCCACATCACATTCGAAAACTTTGAACGATATGTCTGCCAACGAGTTAAACTTTTCGATATAATGCTTCAAATATTCCGCACGGCAATGGGTTGCATCGAGCAGAACATTGTATTTTTTACGCAGCAGTGTTTCTACCGAAGTATCAAGTATTTCCGATATCAGCGATTCTTCGTATTGCGACAAAAGCGAATCGCTGAAATTCATCATTCGGAAATCATCGCGACAAAGGCGCATCCAGTTTTCTTCCGTGCGGATAAAATATTTGGCAAAAGTACTTTTCCCCGACCCCGGAGCGCCGATTAACAGTAATATTTGAGGATTTTTATTCATGTTTCTTACAATTTTATATCTAACGTTTCCTCGACTTTTTCGCCCATAATCCGGTCGAAAACCAAGTTTTTCAATACATAATTTTCTTCATGTATATCTTTGTATTTGACTTTCAGTATTTCCCAGTTCAACATCCAGTCGTTTACCGAACATTCCAGCTTGCTTTTTATGTTGCGTTTTCTCAGGTAGTAACTGTACTGTTCCTGAAAATCAATCCCGTAAATCATCGTCAGATAGTTGTTGTTTCTGACCTTAAACGCCGGCGGCAAGTTGCGGATAAACGCCCGGCGGGGTTTAATGACAATACCTTCCTCCATATTTTGCGACAACACGTCAAACCATTCGTAAACCCGGCGAATCGACTGCTCCAGAGCATCTTCCGTGTGAATATCCGAACAAAGAAATTCATCATCGTTCACCTCGCCATAACTCAGATTGTCGTTGATAAACTCCTCGCTTCCGTCATCATAAACCTTTTTCAGGATATTGAAAGGTTTGAAACAGACGTTGCCTTCCTTTCCGAAATGACGGATTTGCTGTTCATATATCTGAATAGCAGACTCATACATATCAAGATTCAGCACCTTAAAAGCCGCCAGCGAACTGTACTGCCGAATGATATGGGTCGGATACTTATCGGATAATTCCTTACTTGTCAACGTTTTGCTGTCTTCCTGAAATGCCCTGTATGCGGGAGATTCCTTAACCGCCGCAATTTTACGATATAAATCCGACTGTTTCAGATGCTTACAATGATTTTGATGAACATTCAAATATCCGATAAATTCATTATCAATCAATCCTTTGCCTAAAATACTCCACGGCATCATCTCCGACTGTATAATGACCAGCGCCAGATTTGTCCAGTCGAAACGCTCGTGCAATTTGCAACAACTGTCTTTTGCGGCTTGCAGGTCGATATGATTGACTTTGTATCCGTTACGGCTCACGAAATAAGTGTCTTCCGGATTCCTGTGCAGATAAATATCACAGTATGAACCCATATATTTCCGCTGTACCACAATTTCCGGGACACCGCTTGCATAAAAATACCGGACAGCGCTGTCAATGCTTTCTATTTCATTACGCTCCGGCGATTTAGGCGCAGGAGAAATAGTCGGGGAGAAAGCGTTTATCTTATTCCTGCAAAACCAGTTAATACGATTTTTTAATCGTTTCAAATCATCTTTTTCCATATTACCTTTTTATTATACACCCCTGTACAGGCTGAATTCCGTTCAGACTGTCGCCCAGATAAAAATATTCAACATTTACGTTTTTCCCTTCAATACATGATGTTATCAACGACTTAAATTCGTCGCGTGTCAGTTCGAAACAGTGGTCTTCGTGGCGTAATTCGCTTTCCATGCTGTAGAACGGGTTAAATTCCACGTTTGGCGTTGTGATAACCAGCTTGTTGAAATTGTACGAAAGCGCCCGGGCAATCAGTTCCTTAGCCTCTTCCATGGAATTATGTTCAATAACTTCCGTCAGAAGGATGTTCACCTGTTCGCCGGAAGTAAATTCGTCTAACGAATTGTAAAAAAACAGGTTATCATCATCGTAACGGCGGGATATGTTTGATGCAATCTGCTCCATATCAGGGTCTTTGTCAACAGCATGATAATTAGCGGTAAAATTGAGCGACATCATTTTTTTGTAATACGTCAATTCGCCGCAACCGATGTCCAACACCGGCATGTCGAGTTCCAGCAAATTGGTAATGAAGGTTAACCGTTGCCGCAAAGTGCCTTCGATAACCAGATTGGCCTTTAATCCGTTTTTCGCCAGATAGTCTTCAAATATGGGCTTGAGTGCTTCGAACTGCTTAACCGACTTTACTGCCCGCAAGGTAAACAGATAGAAAACGAAATACGGCACATTTTCGATATTGGTCAGTATCCGTCCCAATTTTTGCGCCAGATTGTCGTCGATGTAGATAAACATTCCGTAATTATTTGTCACATGGGCAAATACGGCAACTAATGCCAACAGATTGAAAGCGTCGAACACCGATTTGCCGGTGACGGTCAGCCGGAAAATGCACTTTGACTGCTGCACGATTTCGATGCCGTCGATATATTTGGACAGCAGGAAGCGACCGTTCCTGTACCAGCTGGAATCAATGTAGAACGAGGGTATTTCGACGGTACAGGCCGCATTGTCGGCTTTTCCCTGCGTGACGCCCAGCCATTTGATAGCAGTTCCGGCATATTCTTTACGGCTTTTCAGAATATGACCGAACAGTGTGTTGCAAATGTGCAATACCGCCAGTGGAGAACAGTAACTTTGATAATCAATGGAATTACTGTCTTCGGGACAGTAACTGTATTTTTCGTCCTGAAAAACGACTTCGTATTCGTTTTTACCGACCGCATTGCCGATAACCTGTCCGTTTTTCAACGGTTTGCAATACAATCCGTTATCGGTATCCGGATTTTTGCATAAAATATCCAAAAATTTGTCGTTTAAAGATTTGATTTTTAAAATCATTTTTGTTTTTTATTGATAAGTATTCGTGCAAAGATATATATTGTTGTGCGAAAAACGGCAAAAAGGCATCGAAAAAGCAAAATTACCCGTGTAAAAGCTGCGGATACCGGTTTATTGACGGCCATGCAAAAATTACATGGAAAAAACAGGCTGCAAATCTAAGCAAAATTTATATATTTGCGCTTTATTATAAAAGTAACGGATTGAGAAATGAAAAAATTAACAGCAGTAATTTTTATGGTAGCAATGTTTGCCTGTAACGGCACGGAACAGCAAAAAGGAGGCGGAAACCCTTCTGCGGCTTCATTTACGGGAAAGCCGGATGTG
>JAITDQ010000208.1 GCA_031282485.1 Tannerella sp.
GGCCATAAGTTTGTGATGGCTATCTGCAATGCGTTTTCGCCGGGTTTAACGGCTTCGGTAATGTCCAGACAGTATGGCGGTTTCCAGAGTACGGGGAAGGATTTTCCGTTCAAACGTACTTCGGCGAAATTTTTGAGTTTTCCCAAATCAAGGATTACGCGCGTGTCGGAAGCCGGTTTTACGTCCCAAGTGAATGTTTTAGCGTAGGTTGCCGTTCCTGAAAAATATTTCACGCCTGCGTCCGCATGTTCCGTCCATGAAATCAGTTTGTCGAGCGTGATCTGTGGCGGAGCGCCCCAGTTCGGGGGGAAGGATAATTGCCATGAGCCGTCTAATTCTACCCTTTCCGGTACATTGACGAGGCCGGTTTTCAGGGTTTTGCCCGAAGCTGTCGTAAGCTCGAAATAACCGGTTTCCCATGCACGGATTTCCACATTGCCGTTACCGGTCGCACGCAGTTCGTAGGCAGGCAGCGGTATGGCGTCTTCGGGGGCGGGAGGCAATACCAATGTTTTGCTTTCGCCGGCTTTCGCCCGGCCGCGTACGCCGTCGTACAGATATTCTACACGCACTTCCTTTTTCGGCGAAGCGGCAGCCGGATCTTTGCCGCCGGCAAGTTCGCTGTTCACGGTCACGGTTAACGCGCCGTCCTTTACCTGTCCGGTCAGTTTAGCCGTAACATCCACGGTTTTACGTACCGGTTCACTTTCAGGTATATTACTGAGGACACCGTACCACGCACGGATGATTTCCGCTCCCTGCGGCAGCGTAGCGCTTTGATTCTCGGTAATCCGTACCTGTTTGTTTGCGCCGTTTACACGATAGTCAATCTGTAACTGTTTAATTGTTCCGAACGCAGGGTCTCCGTTCAAACGGTCATTCGCAGCTACGACCGTCAGGTTCCCACCGGCAACCGATTTGCGGACAACATCCGTTACGTTCGCACAGTTTTCGACGCCTTCATCTGCAAAATATCCGTATTCCGCCTTGACAATCTTTAAATTGCCCGTATATTTGGGTTTTCCCTTTACGGCTGTGTATTTTACTTCCACTGCACGGTCTTCTCCGGAAACGGGTTTGCGGAAAACGACAAATACCGAACCCGAAGGCTCGAACCGGATGGGGATGGTGGTCAGGCCGTCTTTTTCTTCATAAACGGGAACAGGCTCCGTTTCACCCGTATCGGGATGCCAAAATTCCGGCGCCTTGCCGCTTACGCGAAACGTACACTCCACCTCCGCCCCCTTTTGATTCGAACAGGCGACAAAATAACAGTCCATTCCGTTGATTTCGCGGTGTATATAGCGAATATGTTCTTCGCTGCCGGCGCTGAAATCGGGTTTTATTCCGAGCGATTCCAGCACGTCGGCGGGCGATTTGCCGGAGATGACTTTCGGCCATATTTTATCCGCAAGCCGGTTCACTTCAGCGTCGCCTGCCGGGTAGTTGCGCAGACCGGGAGCGTGTTCCGGCCTGTTTTTCCCGACAACGATTGCGCCGCCGTCAACTAATTTTCCGATGGTTTTCAATATTTCCGGCGACATGACCGGATTGTCGGGCAATACCAGTATGCGATAACTCATTCCCGACGGCAATACCAGTAGGGGCGCATGGCCTTGCGCCCCTACCTTCAGCATTTTCAGAGCGCGGGTATCGCATCCGTCATAATCGTATCCGTAGGGTAATCTGGCGTCGCGAAGTTCGTTGGGAGCGTCTTCCCCGCAATAGAACAGCACGTCCGCCACAAAACGGCCTTCCTGAAGCATATACTGGCAGCGTGCCTGATAGCGAAGCCATTCCCTGCCCTGTTCCCACCATGTGAGGGTGCGCTCGAAATGAGTGCCCCACTGTCCCATGGTCATGCCCGGGTAGCGTGTCGGATTCGTCCACGGCTGATGTGCGTAACGGTGATATATCATGCGGTTGACGCCGCCGCAATATACCGCATCGCCCTGCGCTTTGATGTCAAACGGGGTCTTTAGCCATTTCCCGCCTTCGGGCGCGGCAGTGAAGGCTTCCGCGCCGACAAACTTCCGGCCATACACGTGTGCAATGGCGGCAGGCAGTTTGGCGTTGCCGCTGTTCACGGTGTGACCGCTGCCCGGCCAGAACTCGCCCATCGGGATGTCGCAGAAACTGCCGTACTGGATGTCGTCGGACGGACTGTTGCCGTAGGGTTCACAGGAATAAAGCAATCCTGCATCGTGCGCCAGTTTCCCGAAATATTCCGAATAGTTTTCGGCAAACAGATCGGCGATTACCCGCCTGAAATCCCACAGGAAACGTTCCGTCACTTCGGGCGAATCCACAATCCGTCCGCTGAATACCGGCAGGAAATTCAGTATCGAATATCCGCAGCGCGACTGAAATTCCTTTTCAAACCCCTGCGTCCAGTTTTGCGAACCGACTTCGTAACTGTCGATCAATATATTGTTTAATCCCGGCTTGTCGGGGCCGTCCGTTTTTCCCAGCGCTGCAAGTATCAGACCGGCATGTCCGTCCCAGTGCGCTTTTACGGCTTCGCGGCTGAGTTTGTCACATTCCAGTCCTGTCCCTTCGGTTGGCGCCGGATGATTCTTGCGTCCGATGATTGTGTAGCCTACCCGGAGGATCGTCCAGTCGCCTTCCGGCGCGTTCCATGCGGTTGTTTTTCCGCTGGAGGGGAGCAGCTGAGCCGTCAGGTCGATCACCGTATTCTGCTGTATCACCGTTTCCGGCGATATTTCAGTCGGAGTATCTGTTCTTTTAAGAGACACAACCGTCCTGCCGTTTAGATTCGTAACCACCTTTGCCGCAGGGTTTTCCGCAGGCGTACGAAAAGCCAGTACCGCAATGTCGCGGTAAAAATCGGGACTGGCTTCCGGCTGTGGCGGAGCCGCTGTCACGGATGTTCCGCCTTTTACCTGCATCTCGCCTGTAACGACCTTTTTCATGCCGTGTTCCGGGGTATTCCACGGTCCGCCGCTGTTCGCCCAGCCTGCACAGTTATGAATGCACAGTTCAAGTCCCAGACGCTTCGCCTCGGATGCCGCATGTTTCACCATATCAATCCATTCCGGGCTGTTAAACTGTACGGGACCGTGGGGAATATTTTCGCCAACATTAAAGATTTGTGCGCCGCCCAGTCCGGCGTTGGCCATCGCTTCCAAATCTGCGGTAATGCCTTCTTTGGTAATATTACCGTTCATCCAGTGCCACCATGTATGGGGTCTGGCCGAGGCAGGGGGAGCAACAAAGCGCTGTTCCAGTTCTTCCGGCGTAATAGCCGAATCGGGATTTTCTTTCCGGCTGCAATTTGTAATCATCAAAATGACAGCAAATAAACATATTAACTTTTTCATACTCGTAATTATTTATTAAATTGTAAATCTTCTTTATCACAGAGGTCTTTTGATATTTAAAATATCCATATTGCACATGCCGCATAAATTATCATGATAAACAGAATGATTGCCGTGATAATATGTACAATTCGAAACCGTTTATAATACTTTTTATTATAATATGCTTTCCTGCCATAATAACTGTAAGTTACAGCGAAAATAATCGAAAGAAAAAGATAAACGACAAGATGCGGATACTTTTCGATAAGAGATATAATATTGTCCATATATTATTTTATTAAGGGAAAAAATTTATAACTTATAAGATATTGTATATTGAGTGCAGGGCTGAAAGCCCGATAATCAATAGCGCAGGGCAACGCCCTGCGAACAGGAAGCCACCCCGTTCATCAAGCCCTGAAGGGGCGGAATCAAATGAAACAGGACGGATTACGCCCCGTTGGGGCTTAGTGGCGATGTACACGTTTCCCCCACAGGGCGTTGCCCTGCGCTGTTGATTATGCCCTTTCAGGGCAACTGTTATATCCTGTTTATTTTTCATCACTAAACTGTTTATTTTTCTATTGTTTCATCGCCCTGTTCGGCAATCCATTCATATCAGTTCTCTAATTTTATGTTTATCAAATCCTTTACATCATTAATTACTTTCCCGTCTTTCACTTCTATGCGGATTCCCCGGCCTTCGGCATACACTTTTGCCGATTCGAGTTCGGTCTTAATTGCTGTGGCGACTTTGCTTTTCAATACTTCGTCAGTTGCTTTTTGCCCAAAAACAAACGCTACTTTGAAAAAACCGTCTCTCGGTAAGAGGTAAATTATCGCACGCTTGCTGTCTTTTATTTTAAAACTCCAACCTCCACTCTTTGAGAAACTCCACTCTTCAACTGACTTTGGATAGACAGAATGAACATAATCTACAAAAGTCTGCCAAAATTTATACGTCGCTCCTAATGAGATTTTAAGTATCTCATCATTAGGCGCTAATTCTTTGTCTGTAAATACACTTTTCATATTTATACTTAATGAGTCATAGCGATTCTTTTGATTCGCGCCGAACCCTCTTCCGAAAAAGACAGTTTCAGGCTCTTGAGCGCATTTTTATATCCCGGCAAAGAGGCCGGATTCATCCTGTAAACGCGATTCACCCCGTCAGCCGTAATGGTTTCTTGAAAGGTGAGCGCCGGCGTTGCAGGAAATTCGGCTTCTTTCTGCTGCCTTTCGGCTTCTACGCTCCGGTTGCCTTCGCTCCAGTTCAGCCAGTCGGTAAAATCCGACTTGCCGACCGGTTGAATCTCTACGGTAAGGGTGATTTCGCGGTCGGCCGATTCAAATGCGCCCTCTATCTCCAGCGCCGGTGCGTCGGCCGCTTTCCAGAACGTGACCGGGCTGACGATTGCGGCGTTTTTCCCGAACCGGACGTCAAGCGCCTCATTCACCGGCCAGCCGGCGTCCGAAACGTCGCCCTCGTAATACCAGTTCTGTCGCGAGTTTTGAAATGTCCATTCGGGACAGGAAGCCGTCTGCCGGTGTTTTCCGGCGTAGTCGCGAATGTCGTCCACCGTTCCCAGAATAAAGTGCGTCGTGTACGTCCACCGGATATTGTGGTCAAGAATCTGTGTTCCTACCGGAGCGATGTGGCCGGTCTGTCCGTCTTTTTCACCGCCGCCTCCTTTCAGGGCGTCACCGGGATGAAATCCGCCGTTAAAGGTCATGACTCCCGGCTGAAATACGCCGATGCCTTTTCCGTTGTCGTCGAGCAGGGCGACCCAGTTTTCGGGCGTGTAGAAATGAACCCATGGCCAGCCTTTCCCGTCGTTCCGGGCGACCACGCGCGTGACCGGCTGACCGGAAAAGGGCTGGTCTCCCAG
Source organism: Tannerella sp. (assembly GCA_031282485.1). Lineage (GTDB taxonomy): Bacteria > Bacteroidota > Bacteroidia > Bacteroidales > Tannerellaceae > Tannerella. The sequence continues at coordinate 5,213 of JAITDQ010000208.1, forward strand.
ATAGGTCACCAGATTGTACCACGCGCCGTTGGTATAAACGGCGGGCATTTCCTGTCCGCAGGCACGGTATTGGGTCTTGTCCGTCCGTTTGTTTACAATCGTTGCTTCCATGGTAATCACGTTGTCTTTCAGGGTGTAAAGACATTCAAACTCACAGTCGCCGGCCACTCCCGCCGTATGCGGCCACTGCATGGGAACACAACGTACGAACAGGGCATTTCCGCCGCGCGATTCAAACTCAATCACCTTTGAACGGTTCCCGCCGGCGTCGCCCGACTGAATCGGGTTCCATCCCAGACCGGCCCAGTTGTCCGTCGGTTTTTCCCCGTTCGGGCCAATGTATGGCCAGGGGCCGCTGTAGAAGGACATCTGAATCTGGCGTCCCCAGTC
>JAITDQ010000363.1 GCA_031282485.1 Tannerella sp.
ATTTTTTTATCTTTAGGCTATCATTATCTGTTTCTATTTTCTATTTCTTCTTGTTCTTTTTGCTTCTTCCGTTCTTCCCTATTCCATTGATATTCTTCCTTTTTCCATTGATGTTCTTCCATTCTTGTTTTATGAGTCTCTCTCTCCATTTCAAACATTAATTTACGTTCATCTCTTTCCTGATTGTATCTTAATTCTTCATTTATTATTTTCCTTTCAGCTATCTCATGATCTTTATATGCCACATAACCGGATATCAAAAGGGCGCCAACCGGAATGAATACAAATCTCAACCATTCGATACCGTCCAGATCCCTCCATCTCTTTCCCTCATGTTTTATTGTATTGGACTTTGTTGGCACTTTTTTTCCCGTCGTATTATAAGAGGGATCTTTCTTTTGGACTACTGTTTCCGTATTTTCTTCCGGATCTTGAATAATAAGATATGTGATTAAAAATGCACCTAAAAACAGATATATACCGAGCGATCTTATAAAATCGCTACTGCTGAAAAAGGATGAACATAACGTTAATATTATTAATGCTATGCATATTATATATCCAATTAATTTCCCACTAACTTTCATGCTCCATTAATTTTTGTGCAAATATACAATACATTATTTTTCTATCCGCATTTTTTGTTATTTATTTTCCTTTTTTCTGTGAAGATACGGATTTGACAGATTGATTGTTATGCTTGCCGGTTCCCTCTCTCTGTTGTAAAATCTCATACCTTCAAATTTATTATTTATCGAAATGCACATTACCGTAATGCACATTTCGATAATGCAAAGGTAAATGTTGTTTTTAATATTTCGCATTTTGCGCAACGCATTTTGCGAAATATTTTCTGTAAATGAATTTCACTTCAAAAATCAAAGGCAAAAATCAACAGCCGACGCTTTATTTCTTCGTTACCCGCAAGGCGGAAATTTTGTTTGAGCGTGTGATTTCTGCATAATTGACATTATGTTAAATAGAATATCTGCAATCTACGATAACAGACCTTTCGCACAATTCCGGGCTTTCAAACCGGAGGCTCCCCTCTCAAATTTTTTCGTACATCAAATATCGTATAATTGAAGGCGCCCAAAAAATCAAAAAACTTTTTGGACGCCTTTGTTAAGTTATAAGCGAACGCTATTCAGGATGTTTTCCGCATCGTCGACCGCATCGCCGTTTTCATTATAGATTCCTATAAGATATTTTCCTTTCCACAAGCACGGAATATCTCCGTTATAACGGTCTTTTATCAGTAATTGTCCCTGTTTGAAAGCAAGCGGCTGTTTGGAAAATGTGAAATATTTGTTGAGTATTTCTTTTGCCGCACCGTCGTTTCCCGCATCTATCACAAAAAGCTGGTAAACCAGATCGCCTCGTTTGTATTGGCAAACATAAACTTTGTTTAGAAATTCGTGACCTATATAATTTGATGTTATATAAGATTCCGAATGTGGAATTTTATTTTCTTCAGGAAATGTTCCGATAATTACCGGATATGATGCGTCAGGTTCCGTCTTGGCAGCCAGCGCTTCGGCTATGCTCCGCATCGCTTTACCCGTCTCCTCTTTCGACTGATTGCTTCTGATTTTAACATACAACCGGCCGGCGAAGAAAAACAAACTGCTGTTATCGCCATGAGCTTCACCTCCTATCTTATAAAATGTAAGGTCGGAAGAACGTTCCGAGGCATACATGCCGAAAGCGTCTTCCGGTGTGGCGTGGCGATATACCTGTACGGTAATGTAATTTTCTCCCTGACTGTAGTCGCAGGCTGTCATCTCGCGGAATCCGTTTTCGATGAACAGCGGAGCTGCACCGTTGATACGATCAAACAGATTGTCGGGATTAAAAATCTCCTTCGATTCCGGCTTTTGCCAGCCATTAACAGTGGGAAGCCACGACATTATTTCGTCCGGCGTTTGCGCTGTAACGGCTATTGGCAAAAAAAAGAAAATATATATTATAGCACGCATATACTTCATGAAATTATGTTAAAAATACGTCGGGTATCCCCATGACAGGCTTTATTGCGGCGATTTTTTGTCCAACATTAAACCCGGACGGGCAACTCACTTTACATCCGCTTTTACAACTGTTGCATATATTTTCGGGTAATTTAAGTTCCGCCAACGTTTCTTTGGATAATTGTGCATATTTATAGCCGAAAGTGTACATATAAGCTCTCATCATGTCCGGTATCGGGAGGTGTTCGGGACACTGTTTGCCGCACTGTCCGCACTGCTGGCAATAAAGCAGCTCTTTATCGCGAAGCGATGCGAGATATTTGCTTTCCGCATCGTTCAATTTCGGCGATTTCACCGCAGCCAGACATTCGTCGAGTTCATCGTAATTGGTAAATCCCGGTATGATGGTTGTAATATGTTTGTTCTGCCATACCCATTTGAGGCACGCCTGTGCGTTGATTTTCTTTTTGCCGGCGGCATCTTCAACTCCTCCGGTCATTGTTTTCATCGCAACAAAGCCTATACCGGCTTTTGCAGCGCGTTCAATTGCAGCATCGGTTTCCGGGAGGTTTTTCATTTTGAAATTATAACTTACCAAAACAACATCATATATTCCCATTTCGACGACCGCATCCAGCTGTTCCGGTTTGTTCGCATGAGTGGATACGCCTAAAAATTTAGCTTTACCCGATTCTTTTATTTTCTTCAATGCTTCAATCACACGCGGTTCTTTGATTGCGTCTACATCACCTATGGCATGAATGTAAAAAATATCAACATAATCCATTTTCAGGCGTTTAAAACTTACCTCTACCTGTTCCGCAAATTTCTCTTCAAAATTTTCATGCAGCGGGTAATCAAACTTAACCTTCGTGGCAATAACGTACGAATCGCGAGGTTTTCCTTCGAAGAAAACACCCAGCATTTCTTCATTTTTTCCGCCCTGATAGCCGTTAGCCGTGTCAAAAAACAGGATGCCCGAATTATACGCAGCCCTTACAACACTCGGATTGTCTGCACGCATTACACCCATGCTCAGTATGGGTAATTGCAAACCTGTGCGTCCCAGCGTTCGCACGGGCATTTCGACCCGCTCCTGCATGGCGGATTTTACCGATGAATTCGTCCCTGCGGCATTCACGCTTACGGGAAAAATCGCTGCTCCGGCTCCGGCCGCAGCGGTCATACGAATAAATTTTCTACGATTGATAACTGTCTGTTTCATTTTGTACACTAATTTAATGTTTATACTAAAGAAATGGAATTAATAACCCCGCAAATGTAGTAATTATTTATAAAAAAAGCACTTTCCGAACGACGGAAAATGCTTTTTAAAATATAATAAAAAAACGTAAGAAACGCAACTAATTACTGCCGTTCATGAGTTTATTCATTTCTTCGAGCTTATCTCCCATTTCCAGATTATAGTAAATACTGCTCAAAATACTGCGCAAAGCCTGTTTGCTGTCCGAATCATCCGGGTTTAACTGGTATGCTTTCTCAAAACAGGGAAGAGCTTTTCTGAATAATTCTTTGGCTTTTTCTTTTTCTTCGTTGTATTTTTTTACATCGGAGATGTTATTTGCTTCGTCAAGCTGTATGACTCCCTGATTGAAATAAATACGTCCGAGGTCAGACTGGGATTCCGCATTTTCACTGTCCAGTTCGATTGATTTTTTGAAAAACTCTTCTGCTTTTTCATAATCTTTAAGGCCGGATTCGTAAATACGTCCCGCCACATCATACAATTGAGCGTTTGAAGGGTCATTTTTTATTGCGGTATTCAAGTATTCGACAGCTTTCTCATGCTCTTCGGAAGTAATATAGAGACTGACAAGGCTCATTATGAAATAGTCTTCCTTGGGAAAGATCGCGATACCGTCTTCGAGCGTTTTCTTAAAATTAACGGTATCTCCCACTATTCTATATTCTTCGGCAAGGTATTGCAGCATGTCATTTTTCTTGTAATCCAGTTTACTTGCGCGTGCCATTACTTCGATTGCAAGCGGATGATCATTGAGCTGGCTTGCGGCAATGGCAGCATAGTAATTAGCCAAAAGATAGACGGAATCTACGCCTACGGGTGCTTCCCCGGGTTTTACTCCCTCTTTCATCAGTTTGCTGTCGGCTATTTCGATATATTGATTAAAGAAATCAAGCGTTTTTTTATAATCTCTTTGATCGAAGAAATAAGCGCCTCCATTCAGATAGTATACCAGATTGGCCTTAAGGGTAGACCGGATATCTTTTGTGAATTTAGGTTTAACTTTTCCTTTTGCGTCAGGCAGATTATCCAGTTCGTTTGCTTTCCTGAAATACGGATATACATTCAATAACGCATCATACATAACCGCTTCGTTAGGTTGCTGGCCTAACATCAGTTTCGTGTTTTCGGCAGTAAACTGCATATCTTCAATTTGTCCTGCCGTATACCAGGTTTTTGCGTCGTTTTTTGTTTCATCATGTTCCAACGCACCTTTGATCTTCTTTCTTGCTTCTTCAAAATTCGGCTTTGCGTCTTTCGCAAATCTCAAAGCTTCCGAAACGGCTTTCTTTTGTCCGAAAGAAACGGACGCAATCAAGCATAGTCCAAGTGTTAATCCTAATTTTTTCATCTTCTGTGTAAGTAATTTGATGTTAATAATTCTTATTCTAATTTATCAATATTTTTATTTTCGTCTGTATTTTCAATCGACATAATATCATCTTCAATTCTATTACTGTCATCAATTATACTGACTTTATCCGCATTTTCGGTTTCCGAAGACAGCACTTTAGCGGCAATTTTTTCTTCTTCCGTTTCCGAAATCACTTTACAAACCGAAGCTATCTCATCACCTCTCTTATCCAGATTAATAAGTCGAACTCCCTGTGTTGCACGTCCTATGACGTTCAAATTTACAACATTTATCCGAATTGTTATACCGGACTTGTTAATTATCATTAAATCATTTTCGTCCGTAACGGATTTTATATCGACCAGTTTCCCGGTTTTTTCCGTTATGTTGAGGGTTTTAACGCCTTTGCCGCCACGGTTTGTGATGCGATAATCTTCTATTTTCGAGCGTTTGCCGTAACCTTTTTCCGATACGACGAGAATGGATTCTTTCTCAGGATGTTTTATGCAGATCATGCCAATGGCGCAGTCGTCATTATCATCGAGCGTCATGCCGCGTACGCCTGTCGCCGTACGTCCCATAACGCGCACTTTGCTTTCGGGGAAACGTATGGCGCGGCCGTTCCGGTTTGCGATCACCACATCGTTGTCCCCGTTCGTCATACGAACCTGAATCAGTCCGTCTCCTTCCCGCAGCGTGATGGCTACCACGCCATTCTGCCGCGGACGCGAATAGGCTTCCAGCAGGGTCTTTTTGATGACGCCCTGCTTCGTACAGAACAGTAAATAATGCGAATTGACAAACTCGGCGTCCGAGGTCAGTTTTTTCACACGTATGAAAGCGTTCACGCTGTCATCCGGATCGATATTGAGAAGGTTTTGTATGGCGCGGCCTTTGGAATTGCGTGCGCCTTCCGGTATCTCGTATACTCTTTTCCAGTAGCATCGTCCTTTAGCCGTGAAGAAGATCAGCGTCGCGTGCATGGACGCCGGGTAGATGTATTCCACAAAGTCTTCGTCGCGGGTATCGGAGCCTTTGGAACCGACGCCGCCGCGTGCCTGCGAACGAAATTCGGAAAGAGGCGTGCGTTTGATATATCCTAAATGCGAAAGCGTGATAATCATCTCGTCATCGGAATAGAAATCTTCCGGATTAAGCTCTTCCGAGGCGTAGACGATGTCCGTTTTGCGTTCGTCTCCGTATTTGTCAATGATTTCCTGCAGTTCGTCTTTTATTACACCCATCAGGATTTCTTCATTTTCAAGTATTTCTTTCAAACGGGCGATGAGTTTTTCGATTTCTTCAAATTCGGCGCGCAGTTTGTCCTGTTCCAGTCCCGTCAACTGGCGCAAACGCATCTCAACGATAGCGCGAGCCTGTATATCCGACAAATCAAAGCGGGTTATCAGACCGGAAATTGCCACCTGGGGACTGCTCGAACTCTTGATTATGGCGATCACTTCATCAATATTGTCGGAGGCGATAATCAGTCCCTGCAATATGTGGGAGCGTTCTTCGGCCTTTTTCAGATCATACTTCGTGCGGCGGGTTACGACTTCTTTACGGTGCTCGATAAAATGGCCGATCATGTCCTTCAGGTTCATCATCTTCGGACGACCGTTTACAAGTGCGATATTATTGACGCTGAAAGATGACTGTAACGCCGTCATCTTGTATAATTTATTCAGTACGACGCTTGCATTTGCATCGCGTTTGATGTCGACCACAATGCGCATTCCGCTGCGGTCGGATTCGTCATTTACATTTGATATGCCCTCGATACGTTTTTCGTTTACAAGGTCGGCGATGTACTTTATAAGTTCCGCTTTGTTGACTAAATAAGGGATTTCGCTTATTACAATTTTGTCGTGTGCGGAAGTTGTTTCGATCTCGGCTTTCCCGCGCAGGATAATACGTCCGCGTCCCGTTTCGAAAGCGTCCTTAACGCCTGCATATCCATAGATTGTTGCGCCGGTGGGAAAATCGGGCGCCTTGACATATTTCATCAGGCCTTCGACGTCAATCTCCCCACGCGTATCGACATAAGCCTGACAGGCCAGCAACACTTCTTTCATGTTATGAGGCGGCATGTTCGTTGCCATACCTACGGCTATTCCCGACGCTCCGTTTATCAAAAGATTGGGTATGCGCGTCGGCAGAACAACCGGTTCGTGCAATGTATCATCAAAATTCAACTGAAAATCGACCGTATCCTTGTCTATATCGCGCAACATCTCTTCGGCCAGCCGGCTCAGGCGGGCTTCCGTGTAACGCATCGCGGCCGGACTGTCGCCGTCGACCGAACCGAAGTTTCCCTGCCCGTCAACAAGCATATACCGCATCGACCATTTCTGCGCCAGACGAACCATTGCAAAGTATACGGACGAATCACCGTGCGGGTGATATTTACCTAAAACTTCTCCGACGATTCTTGCCGATTTTTTGTACGGTTTATCCGAGGTGTTGCCTAATTCGTTCATGCCGAATAGTATACGCCGGTGGACAGGTTTAAAACCGTCCCTGACGTCAGGGAGGGCGCGTGAAACAATAACGGACATTGAATAGTCGATGTACGCTGATTTCATTTCATTATTAATATCAATCTTAATAATTCTGTCTTCAGTCATTTCTATATTTATTAGTTCTACATTTATTAGTTAGCTATACATTATATATACTTCCTCATATCTCAAAAAAGCGTGCTAAAGTACTGCTTTTTTGATTCATGGCAAAATCAAACGGCAAAAAAAACCCAAACTGGCCGTTTGCTTTTTAACAAAATGTTGAAAATAAGGGAGGTGTACATGAAATTATTTTTCAACAGCATGTCCATGACTTTATTTGGTTTTTAGAGATAAAAAATTACAGATACCGTTATATATTGTTTACGATACTTTTTCTAACTTCAGTACAGTTTCTTTTAACTTCTTCGAAAGGCTTTTACATCCTTCCAGCGCTCCAAAATTAGTATAGGAAATGAAAAAATCATAAAGAGGTATGGGAAACACTTTTCCTTCCAGTTCCAACTGTGTTTCCTTTATCCCCTGCGCTTTTTTAAGTGTATAATATTCATTAACATATCCTCTGATTATTTCTAAATACAAATATGCTTCCCACAGAGACTGCAACAACTCTTTATCGTCTATTAACCGCATGGCGCCTGAAATCTTAAACATTTCAAAAGCACTTGTCTGAAAAATAATATTCTTAACAGTGCCGAGACCGGTACCGGGACCTCCCATACGTATGCTGTCGGGGTGTAATGATTTTTTATCGTGCGACCGCAGATAGATGGCGTAGTTTTCCCAATCCTCCAAATAGGCGGCTTCCTTATCAATACGTTTGATGTTGGCTTCCAGCTCCAGTTTTATGGCGTTCAAATAAAGAGTCATGTCTCTTTTTTCACTCCTGCTGGTAATCCAGTAGCTTGCAGACAGCGTAATAGCAACACCTATCACGACTACGGAAATTTCGCGTAAATATCTTCCGATTTTGTTTGTGGATTTTTTAAATTTACTCATACTGTGCTTTGCCATATACATGTCATTAGGGCATCCCTGCTATTCGTCCGGCATTTTCCGAAGAATACGGGATTCACGCTTCTTCTTCCGTTTTTTTCTTTCTCACGCTTGTATTAATCACGTTCCGCGCATTTTTATAGCTCGCATAGAAGTCCGGTTCCGAAACCTTGAACAGGTTAATCAGCTTATCCAGCCGGTCGTACAGCACGGAATCCGTTTCGGCAAACAGTCTGGTCAGGTTCGTTGTATGGCGTTTGTGTTCGCCGATAACGGTGCGCGGTTTGACAAGCAGCGCCTCAAAATCCGCCATGTGTTCCGACAAATCCGCCAGTTCAGCCGCGCCGATGCCATAGTCCGCCAGCGCCGCACCCGTTTTGGCTGCCTTTGCCGCAATCTCGCCGGCCGTCACCAGCAGCGTATTATTTTCCATCCGAAACAGTTGAGTCTTGTTCATATCCACCTTTGCGGCCAACTCTTTGTTTCCCGTATCGAAAGCATACACATACAACGCCCCGCTCACTTTGAGTATCGACAGCACCAGTGTTTCCTCCACGCCCGTTTTTTCCTGCGTGACGCCTTTCGACAACGCATCAATCTGTTGCGCCTCCGCTTTCCGGATACTCGCAATCCCCTCGTTCAAAGCCTTCAAACCATTTATAAACGCCGGCGTATTCGCATATACGGAAGCAAATTCGTTGCACGTGTTATACACTGTTTGATACATTGTTATTTTCGCATTTTGACGATCATTCATACTTCAATTATGTTTTAGATTGTACACTATTTATTTTTAATGTTGCAAAAATACACAAAAAATCAAATTTCACCCGTTTTTTTTCAAAAAAAACACAGCATACATCAAAAAAATAACGGTTTACACACAAAAAGCCGTTCATGCATCCGCACAAACTGTCGTTTACATTGAAACAATGACAGATTACAGTCAAACAATCGCCCGTTACATAAAAAAACCGGCCGATGCAGCGAAACAATCGCCCCTTACAGCCAAACAATTACCCGTTACATTCAAACAATCGCTCGTTACATTCAAACAAACGCCCATTACATTCAAACAATCGCCTGTTACATTCAAACAATCGCCCATTACAAGCAAACAATCATCCGTTACATTCAAACAATCGTCCTCTACATGCAAACAATCGCCCGCTACATGTAAACAATCATCTGTTACCGCCAAGCAATCGCCCGTTACATGCAAACAATTGTCCGTTACAGTCGCTCACCCGAACATCGTAGACTATCCTGCTCGAACAGCCGCCGGACATTAGATGCACTCATTTGCGACAAGTATGGCGGACAACAACTCGAAAATTGAAACTTTGAAGTAATCAGTGTCTGGGAAAGATCGCCGACGGCAAAAGCCATTCAAAAAATAACCACATTATATCCTTATTGACGAAAATAACAAAAACCTGTATTTTCCGTCAATAAGTTGTATCTTTGCAGAAATTTTTATTCTTATGATAGCAAGAGAAATTTATTTGCAAAAGTTGCGCCTGCTCAAAGACCAGAATTTAATAAAGGTGATTACAGGCGTGCGCCGTTGCGGAAAATCTACGCTTTTGGATGCATTTCGCAACGAGTTGTTAGAATTGGGCGTTAGTCCTGAAAATATTGTTTTCTTCAACTTTGAAGAGCGCGAAAATATCCAATTCGGAAATTGGACTGCACTCTATGACGAAATTTTATCAAAAACAAATCCACATCAGAAAAATTATATTTTTCTCGACGAAGTACAATTAATAACTGATTTTGAAAAACTTGTCGACAGTTTGTTCGTAAAGAAAAACATTGACCTTTATATCACAGGTTCTAATGCTTATTTACTATCGAGCGAGTTAGCCACCTTGCTGACAGGTCGCTATATCGCTATCAATTTGCATCCGTTTTCTTTTGCCGAATACACGCTTGCTTTCCCGGAAGAAAAAAATACCGACCGTCTGTTTCGGCAATTCATCAATAATTCAACTTTCCCCGAAGCCGTCAATCTATCAAAGATAGCCCCCGAACTTGTGAATGATTATCTGCAATCCATTTACGATACCGTTATCGGAAAAGATATTATTCAAAGACATAAATTACGCAATTTAAACAATTTACAGCGAATAATAGAGTTTTTGTTTAACTCTGTCGGCTCTTTGGTTTC
>JAITDQ010000236.1 GCA_031282485.1 Tannerella sp.
TCGTGTCGCAGGCAAAACGGATAAAACGAATCCATTTGATTTTTGATAACAGTTGAGCTGTATCGTTTGTTATCAGACGACTGTCTAATCCCTGATTAAAATCCACCTTACATTTCAAGTCTGCAATCCTTTCAAGTTGCTGCAAACCATGTTCGCTTGCAAGCACGTTATTGTCCATTAAGATTGCTGTTTTTCTGCCCTGCAAAACAGTTTCAATATCTCTGTATGCACGTATTTTTCCCTCTTTTTGCGGAACAATGCACCAGTTGCAGTCGCGAACACATCCACGGGTTAAAAAGCCATAAGCATGACTGTACTGTGGATAAATGGAATAATCCGGTTCAGTATCGTCACAAAACAAATCGTTATACATTTTATATCCTGTCCCGCCTTTAACAATCTCATCTGCACGAACAAAAGTCGAAACATCGGGAGTGAATGTAAAAACCTTCGATTGATAGACTTTATCATAATACTCAAAATGATTTACCCACTCGACAATATCGCCCTGTTGCCGGTGATAATTAGCCAGTTTCATCAGGGCAAGGTTTGGAAAATGATGCCCATCAACATCTATAAGTCCTGTTTTCATATTAAAAATCAAGATTTAACTGTTTGTTGACACTGTCAGGAAAGTCAATTCCGCAATACTGCAAAGCCTCTCTGTATGATATTCCATTGTTTTTTAGCGCCATAAAATACTCGTAGATTTTCGGTTTGGTTTCTTTCAGAAAATAAAAACGACGGTCGTTTTTTACGTGGCATCCAAAACCGCAAACCAGACAGCCTGTTCTTCGTATTCCCATATCGTAAATCGGGCTGTAAGGAAGATTAAATTTTCGGATATATGCCCAAATGTCGGCTTCAGTCCATATCGACAATGGATAACTTGCTATCAAGTTAGTTTCAAACGAATTACAGCCATATTTCAACCATTTCTGCAAGCGCAGACGACTTTCTCCAGCCATCGTCCCGATAACAGGATACAATCCCGTCTGTTTATGAAATTTATCGAAAGGCTTCTTTTTCAAAAAATTGCAACACTGTTCGCTAACATCAAAAGGCGCCCGGATTAAAAATTTCCACCGTTCCGATATTTTGCCGATTCCCTTTGTTCCGCCATGAAGACGAATATTTAATAACTTTTCGCTTTTGGTATGTTTGGCTTGGTTGATATAACGGCTCTGTTCCTTGCTGACTAATGGAAATCCGTATTTATCAATAATTTGAGAAATATTTATGTCGGGACGGATAATTGTCAGATTTTCTGTTTGCCGGACAAACTTCACAACTTCGGGATATTCGTTGCCGGTGTTGCAGAAAACCGCCGGAACGTTTTTATCGACAAACCGCCGGATAATATCCAGCATCACTCCCGAATCCTTACCGCCACTGACAGAGGCATATAAATTGCTGTTTACTCTTTCCATGAAAGAAGAAACGACGATGACAGAATGGTCGATTTTCTGTTCCAGTTTCCAGTTTTGCCGCTGTTTCAATTCCCCGTAAGTCATAATCTGAATCCTTTTGATTGATTTGTTTGTTGAAATTTATCCGGCATCTGCGAATCGGTATTGCCGTAATTTTTGCCGAAACTGTTTGTTATCAGTTTGCCGGACATTAAATCGTGTATTTCTCTGACAGCCTTTTGCGTCTCATCTTCGTTTTTAACGCTGTTTTTCTGTGTATTGTTCTCTTTTTTATCTTCGCTTTCGTCAACCGGTTTGAGCGACAGTTGTATTTTTCTGTCCAATGTTGCCAGTTCTGTTTTCAGGTCTTTCAATTCGTTTTCCTTACGCCATGTGGAGTTGGCAATTTCCTGTAGCACCGGCAAATCGCTCTTGATTTTTTCATTTTCTTTTTCGTATTTTTCTATCAGCGAAGGGATTTTTTCCAGAGCATGAAGAAAATAACGGACGGCTAATTTAGGGTCGTTGGCAATATAACCGTTATTGTACGAATATTTGACATTTCCCTCGCCCTCAATGAAAAAGCGATTTTGTTTCATAAACAGTCCTTCTTTCATGGAATCTTCGGTTTTTACCAACAGGTTAAAACCGTACAGCGTACCGATTTTATAGTGTTCATTATTGGTGGTTGCATTATCGTTCAGGCTGGCTAATTTTGCGGCAAGGGATTTAATGTCAGCGTTTGCAACGCCGTCAAGTTTTAAAGGATTGAGTTTATTTCCCTCACTTTCGTATTGAACCCTGTCGTTAAAGGCTTTCCAGTCGGTTTTCATGCGGGATATTAATTCATTGTTGCCATCTACTGTCCGCAGAATATCGTCCCGTTTATGTACGGATACAGCCTTATTTTGATTAAAACCTTTACGTTCGCTTTCGAGAGTAGCAATTTTTTTCTCCAGACGCGCTTTTTCCAGAAGGTCGGTATTTCCCGAAAGAATAGCAACATATTCCGAAAAGTTCATTCCCGATTTTTCGTCCAGACTTCCCTCGTCTATGGTACGTGCACCCATATTGTTAGTCTTTAATTGAGTAATAAATAATTGTTTATTATGTAAAAGGTTGAACTTGTAAGAATCAAGACTTTTTTCAACGGCGTAAATGATTACATCTACCTTATTGTCGGCAAACTGTTTAGCGATTTCATTACCTTTACGTATGGCTCGACCCTCACGCTGTTCGAGGTCGGAAGGTCGCCACGGCGAATCCAGATGATGCAAAGCAACCGCACGTTTCTGGGCATTTACGCCTGTGCCAAGCATTTCCGTTGAGCCGAACAGGACGCGTATATCTCCGCTGTTCATGGCTTTAATCATGGCTTTACGGGCGATTTCGGTTTTTGCTTCCTGAATAAACCGGATTTCGTGCGCCGGTATGTTATGGTTTTCAATTAATTTACGTTTGATTTCACTGTACGGATTCCATTCGCCGGGCTTGTATGTGCCGAGGTCGGAAAAAACAAACTGCGTTCCCTTTTGAACATTGTATTTTTGATAATATTCTGCGATTTTAGCGGCGCAGTGGGAGGCTTTGTTGTCGATATGGTCATCGTATTTATCTTTGTCGATCATCCGCATGTCGAGCGACATTTTGCGGGCGTAATCGGTTGCAATCAACATTTTAGCTCTTTCTTCCCGTTGGTCTAACGGCGCACGTCCAAGCAGAGTAGCGTCGCCCTTTTTGGCAAACTCCACTAATTTAACGATGAACTCCTGCTGCTGCGGAGTAAGCGGAATATTGTGCAAAATTTCATTCTTTTCAGGACGGTCGATACCGATGTCCTTTGCCGTGCGAAAATCGGTTATTTCGCTGTAAAATGCGGCTAATTCCGGCACTTTGATAAAATACCGGAAGCGCTCCTTCTGTACAATTTCATTGGTAACAGAAAATTCGTAATCCGTACTCTTTTTTGCAAATACGGCTGCCCAGGCATCAAATGAATTGATGTTCTGACGTTCAAGTTCCTGCGGACGCAGGTATTTGAATAACAGATATAATTCCGTTAATGAATTGCTTATTGTTGTTCCCGACAGGAAAGTCGCTCCCAGGTCTTTGCCTGTACGTTCCTGAATGGTGCGAAGCGCAAAAAGCATGTTCAGCGCTCTTTGCGAGCCGTCGGGATTGCCCAGACCGGCAACATGGTCATGCCGGGTAGTAAACATCAGATTTTTAAAACGGTGACTTTCATCGACAAAAATATGGTCGATGCCCATAGTTTTGAAATCAGCGACATCATCGGAACGTCTTTTTATCTGCTCCGTAAGTTCCAAAATCTTGACTTCGAGGTTTTCTTTGCGTTTTTCCACTCCGCGCAACATTGCTTTCGATATGTCTTTTCCCTGACTGCGTAATACATCCAAATTTTCTTCTACACTCTCCAGTTCCTTTTCCAAAATCTGTTTTTGGATTTTTGAGGACTGCGGTATCATGCCAAACTGGTCGTGCGTGAGTATCACGGCATCCCAGTTATTGTTCTTGATTTCATTGAAGATTTTCATACGGTTTTTTGGAGTAAAATCTTCTTTTCCCGGATACAGGATTTTAGCGTTCGGATAGGCGGTTTTAAATGTCTGCGCTATTTCGTGTACATTGGCTTTCAGTCCGATAATCATCGGTTTGTTTGCCAGTCCAAGACGTTTCATTTCCATTGCTCCGCAACACATTATCAAAGTTTTGCCGGCTCCGACTTCGTGGTCGCAGATGCCGCCGCCATTCTGTTTAAGCATCCATACCGCATCTTTCTGACTTTGATACAAATCAGGGATTCCCAGACTTTTTAAATCAAGTCCCGGAAAAGTCTGATGCGAGCCGTCGTATTGCGGACGTACAAAACAGTTGAATGTCCGGTTATAAAGATTTGTCAGACGCTCTTTAAATTCCGGCGTCTGCAGGTTTAGCCAGTCACTGAAACCTGTACGGATTTCGTCTATCTTTGAATTGGCAAGTTGGATTTTCTCGCCGTCTCGCACTTTTACTGTAATTTCTTTGCCTTCTTTATCTGTGGCTTTTACCGATTTGCTGATATTGGGCGTCGTATTGTGCAGCGCATGTTTCATTAACGCCAGACCGTCATAAGTCCTGAACTCGCCGGAAACACAAAATTTGTCATAAATATTGGCATTACGATAGTCCGATTTAACGGAATATTCGTCACGTACGGATGAATAATGTATATTTGTATTTATATCAAACAAATACGTTGCATATTCCGAATAAATTCCTGCCGGTATCCAGCGTTCGCCGAAATTAAAATCAAGTTCTTCAAACGTTATTGGACGTGGAACAGCGTCCTGCAAGGCTTTTAACGATTCGGAAATCGCCTGTCTGTTTTCGTCCTGCGGATGATTTTCGAGGTATTTTTCGACAACTTCCGCCTTTTCAATAACATTGCCTGCAATAAATTTGTCCGACACTTCATAATTGCGAATCAATGGATTATAATAGATGTGTCCATGCAGGTCGTGAAACATTTCTTCCGTACTTTTTTCCGGCATGAGGGAAAGCATGTATTCCGTATTGACTTCGCCGAATTTATTCAACGATGCGGAAAGAGCTTCAATCGAATTATCCGCTTTTGTTATTTCATTGGGATTGAACGCAACAGGCTGACTAAAAATGTCTGCTTTGACTAATTTATCGTCAACAGCATGTTCGAGGGAAAGCATCTCGCGTCCGCCGGTATCCATTTTGATAAGGTCAAGATTTTTACGGTCGTTAAGATTGCCGTAACGCCTTACAAATGTGTCATAATGCAGATTAAGCGACTGCCGCAAATCAGCGTTTTCTTTCCGCTCATTTGCTTCGTAATTATATAATAAATGATAAGTGTCACGAATTTCAATATAGAGTTTTGCCTTTTGTTCCTGTAATGGAT
>JAITDQ010000254.1 GCA_031282485.1 Tannerella sp.
AAACAATGGAAAATCAGACGAACCGGAGACTTGCGCTTTTGCGCGATTATATGCGGGAAAAGAACCTGCAGGCGTTCATCGTTCCTTCTACGGACGCCCATATAAGTGAATACATACCCGAATACTGGGAATCGAGACGCTGGATCAGCGGGTTTACGGGATCGGCGGGAACGGTGGCCGTGACGCTCGACAAAGCCGGACTGTGGACAGATTCACGCTATTTCCTGCAAGCCGGCGACGAACTTGCGGGAAGCGAGATCGTCCTGTTCAAAGACCGCCTTCCCGGAACGGTCGGTCTTACGGACTGGATTAAAAGTGAACTCGGCGACGGCGACCGTACAGGGATAGACGGCAATGTGTTTTCGGCTAAGGAGGCGTTGAAATTAAAAGCGGAACTGGAAGCGGTAAACATAAAACTTGTCTCCGATTACGATCCTTTTGAAGAAATATGGAGCGATCGTCCCCCGTTGCCCGAAAACAGGGTTTTGTTGCATCCTGTTGAATTAACGGGCGAACCGGCCGGCCGGAAAATCGAGCGCGTACTGGTCGAAGCGGAAAAAGTGGAATCCGATTCGGTCTGGATCAGTACGCTGGATACGGTTGCATGGCTGTTTAATATCCGGGGAAGCGATGTGCCGTACAATCCGGTTGTCGTATCTCATGCGTTTGTTTCACGCAACGAAAACATTCTTTTTGTCAATACGGACAAGGTCTCGCCTGCCGTCGCCGAATCGCTCGCAAAAGAGGGCGTTAAAATCCGTGATTACCGTCAAACGGACGATTTTCTGGCTAAGATATGCAACCTGTCGGTTTGTTTAGACAGCAGTAAGGTGTCGTTTCGCATATATAACGCCCTGTCGAAACGCAACTGGGTGGTCGATAAACTGTCGGTTGCCGACCGGCTCAAAAGCGTAAAAAACGAAGTGGAAGCCGCCGGTTTCCGCCGTTGCATGGTCAGCGACGGGATTGCGCTTACCAAATTTTTTATCTGGCTGGAAAAGGCTGTTCCCGAAGGCGTCGTTACGGAATACAATATAGGTCTTAAACTGAAAGAATTGAGAAGCGAACAGGAGAACTTCGCCGGCGAAAGTTTTTCGACAATCGCCGGCTATGCGGCAAACGGGGCGATCAATCATTATCATCCCCGTGAGGATGATTGCCTGACGATCCGTCCCGAAGGGCTTTTGCTGATTGATTCGGGCGGCCAGTACCTCAACGGGACGACCGACGTCACGCGGACGGTCGCCCCGGGCGCTGTAACCGAAGATATGAAAACGGATTATACGCTTGTGCTTAAAGGCATGATCGGACTTTCCGAAGCGGTATTCCCGGCCGGGACAAGGGGTTCGCAGATTGACATGCTGGCACGGAAACCGATGTGGGAATATGGCGTCAATTATCTGCACGGCACCGGGCATGGGGTAGGGCATTACCTCAATGTGCACGAAGGGCCTCAAAGCATACGGCAGGAAGAGAACCCGGTTACGATGCTTCCGGGTATGGTTGTCACCAACGAGCCGGGTATTTACAGGGATCACCGGTACGGCATCCGGACGGAAAACATGATGCTCACAACGCTTGCCATGACCACCGGCTACGGCGATTTTTACAGATTCGAAACGCTTACCCTCTGTTATATCGACACAACCCCGATTATACGGGAGATGCTGACCGCCGAAGAAATCGTATGGCTCAATGAATATCATCAGACGGTATATGAAAAGCTTTCCCCGCATCTGTCGGAGGAGGAGAAAAGTTGGTTAAAACAAAAAACGGCAGAGATATGAGTACATCAGGTAAATTCCCGCGAACCTTCTGGGTCGCCAATACGATTGAACTGTTTGAGCGGTGGGCATGGTACGGTTTTTTCTTTTTGTTTGCCAATTACCTGACCGGGTCTTCCGACCTTGGCGGACTGGAATTTTCACAAAGTCAGAAAGGTACGATTATGGGAGTAGGCACGGGCATCCTTTATTTCCTCCCCGTTCTCACCGGTGCGATTGCCGACCGTTACGGCTACAGGAAAATCCTTGCGCTGGCATTTATCGTCTATGCTTCGGCATTTGCGCTTTTCCCGCAGGTATCGTCGTTCACGGCGGTATTTATCATGTATATCTACCTCGCTTTGGGGGCGGCGCTGTTCAAACCCGTCATCTCGGCAACGATTGCAAAAACGACAACAAAAGAGACGTCGTCGATAGGCTTCGGCATTTTCTATATGATGGTCAATATCGGAGCCTTTTTCGGGCCGATGGTGACCCTTCTCTTCAAAGACCGCTTTCACTTGGTTTTTTATATCTCCGCCGGAATCATTTTACTCAATTTTTTGCTTCTTATATTTTACCATGAACCCCGGCAGGAAGGCGAGCGGGAGCGGCCTGAGGCAAAAGAAAGCAGTTCGCTGCTTCACACCTTCGGCGAGATTTTCAGGAATATGGCAAGTATCCTGAAAGACGTAAAATTCCTCCTTTTCCTGCTGATCGTAGCCGGTTTCTGGACAATGTACAACCAGCTGTTTTTCACACTCCCCGTTTTCATTTCGCAGTGGGTGGACACAAGCGTCCTGTTCCGTTTCTTCGATGCTTACATCCCGTTTATAAGCGCGAACTACAGCCCCGCGCCGGACGTTATGGAGGCCGAGTTTGTCGCAAACATGGACGCGCTGTTTATCATCGCCCTGCAGATTCTTGTCTCCACGGCTGTAATGCGTCTGAAGCCGCTTCACTCAATGATTTCGGGCTTTCTGGTCTGTTCCGTGGGCATGGCGCTGACCCTCTTTTCGCAGAACGTACTTTTCACGATGGTCGCCATACTCATTTTCGCACTGGGCGAAATGGCCGGTTCGCCGAAAATCACGGAATATATCGGCCGGATAGCGCCGAAGGACAGGAAAGCGCTCTATATGGGCTATTCGTTTATCCCCGTTTTCCTGGGCAATGTTTTTGCGGGAATCCTGTCCGGGAATGTCTATCAGACAATGTCCGACAAAGTTTTCCTCACAAAAAAATACGCTGTGGAGAAAGGCCTGCAAATTGCAGACGGCTTAACATCCAACGAATATTTTAACGAGGTAGCCCGTCAGGTTGACCTCTCCCCGCAGGAATTGACAAACCGGTTGTGGGACATCTACGAGCCGTCGCGCATGTGGATTGTAATACTCTCCATCGGCGTT
>JAITDQ010000286.1 GCA_031282485.1 Tannerella sp.
ACAAGATAGCAATCGCCGGCCGCCCATGTGCGGAAACGGGAATCGCGCAGCGGGTCAATCGTCCAGCTGTTATACGCCCATCGCAGGTAGCCGTCGTAGTTGCCTGCCGCCGCATGCCAACCGATCCATGTCGCCTCGGCCGGGGGCGAGAAGGTGAACGTATTCGGGCGCGCTTCGGCGCAGCAGGTATAAACGGTACTGACTTTACCTGCCCCGTCGCGGGCGGCTTTTACCGCTTCCGGGAAATTATGCCCGAAACCAAGGCACAAGTCATATAAATCACCCTCTATCTCCTCATGATAATTTCCGGCAAGCGATATTTTAAATTCCGGGTCGGCCGTCCGGATCACTTTTATCGCTTCCTTCATCGCTTCGAGGCCGCGTTCGTCCATGGCAATGGCGGTGCGTTCAAACCAGCCTTTACGCCGCAAATGAGAGGAAAAATCTTTCAGGAAAGCGCTCCAGTATTCCCCGTAAGCCGCATCGCCCGGTCTGGTTTCTATAAACTGTATGCGGTTCGTGGCTTGGTCAAAATAATCAAAACTCAGCGCCCAGGGTATCAGCGTATAGCAGTTTATCTGTTTATCAATGCCCAGACTCATCATAAATTCGACCCATTTGTCGAAGACCGTATAATCATATTCCCACGTGCCGTCTATTTTTTTGACTTTCGAAACCATACTGTCAAAATGATCCTCCGTCTGTCCGTTCCAGGGTTTATGCATGATTGTGGCGGTGATGACCTTTTGTCCGGCATCCGCAAGCTTCTTCATGACGGGGCGCATCGCGTCAAAATGAGCGTCGCTCCATAAGGGCACATGATAATAACGCGCTACCGAATAGGGATTTTGCCACAAATCCAGATGAAAACTCCATTCTTTGGGCGAAGGCAGGAGACGGTCAAGAACCGTGATTTCCAGATTAAGTTTCATCGCCGCAAAATCTTTTCCCGAAACAGTCACAACCCCTTTATAAACGCCGGCGCGCGCCTCCGGGGGGATGCCGACACTGATCCACACGGGTTGCGCCGTGCAGGCTTTTATCTCCTTCAATTCAGGCCTGTACAGCACATCCGCGACCATGGACGAATCCCATTCCGCCTTATTCGCACGATGACCGCAAGCGCCTTTCCCGTCCTTGTTGAGTTCGTCCGTCATCACATAACGAACGAAAGAGGGACTAATCCCGGACGAAGGGATAACGGACGCACCGGACGTCAGGTCGCCGGCCGTCACTTTAACGTCCGACAGCCGGGCGTTCGTCCATATTACTGCCTGGGCGTTCACGCGCTCGCCACGCCACGCCTTCGTTTTCCACACAGTACTAATTTTCGGAATTTCCGGCACATTCCGTTTGACATATCTTACGTCGACACTCCCCCAGCTAATCCGCGGAGACGACGGCATCCCGTTCCAGACCGATTCGCCGTCATGAGGTTTCGTATCCGTAAGTTCCATGTATTCATCGACGGTCTGCGCAACGCACAGACAACTGCAAAAGATGCAAACAACAACAAGTGAATATTTCATAATTAAACATTTAAAGATTATGCCGCAAACATACAGGAAAAATTTCGATTTTGCAAATGCCGGCTACTGCTTCAAAATCGTCCGTTTTCCAATGCTTCACAAGCTATACTGTCCTGATACAGCGTATCGGGACAAAGCGAAGCTTCGTTTGCCCATTCTACACTCAAACCGTCCGGATGCACCGTATTAAACACCGCTTCATCCTTCAACGGACGGAAAACTTCATATTCCAGATAAGGCTTCACATCAAAACAACGTACCTCCCCGTTGGTAAACCAAAGGCAAAGCATATAGTCCTTTTCAGGTTTTACATCTACTACTCGTGGATTCATAGCTCGTTATTTTAAGCGGTATATGATGCCGCTTGTTATCACCAAAATACAGATAAATAATCAGCCCGTAAAACATCGAAATAACTGCCATAATTCATTTTTTAATTTTACTCTGCAAAGATATATGTTTCATGCATAAAAACCAAATATTGCAGCGTTCAGATTGCCGCTTTTGCGCGTCACACGTACAGGCGTTAGTACGTCAGGCGTACAGGCGTTAGCACGTCGGACGTACAGGCGTTAGCACGTCGGACGTACAGGCATTAGCGCGTCGGGCGCACAAAAGCGACAGTTTGAAATGCGCTCAATGCCGGATAAATCAAAAAGTTCTGCACGTTCATAATGATTCCGGGGCGAAATATCAATATTTTTTTTTATATTTGCATCCCATAAACAGTATGTTCATAATGGAGACAAATCAACAACTCGAACTGGCGGAGAAATACGTGCTGCATACCGGCCAGCACATCTTTCTCACGGGAAAGGCGGGGACGGGCAAGACGACGTTCCTGCGTCGACTGCGCGAAACGTCGCCGAAGCGGATGATCGTCGTCGCACCGACCGGCGTAGCGGCTATCAATGCACGTGGCGTGACGATTCACTCCTTCTTCCAGCTTCCGCCCGGTCCGCAAATCGGCTTCGAACGGATGAACCCTTCACAGATGCGCTTCAACAAAGAAAAAATCAATATCATCCGCAGCCTCGACCTGCTGGTCATCGACGAAATCAGCATGGTACGCGCCGACCTGCTCGATGCTGTCGACGTCGTCCTGCGCCGTTTCCGCTCGCAAATCAAACCTTTCGGCGGCATCCAGCTGCTGATGATCGGTGACTTGCAGCAACTCGCGCCGATCGTCAAGGACGACGAACGCGAAATGCTGCTCGAACGCTACGACACGCCTTATTTTTTCAGCAGCAAAGCCCTGCAGGAAACGCCGTTCGTAAGCATCGAACTCACGCACGTCTTCCGTCAGCAGGACGACCGTTTCATCTCGATCCTCAACAAAGTGCGCGACAACAGCCTCGACAGGGACACGCTGGACGCACTGAACCAACGCTATATCCCCCATTTCCGCCCGGCCGACGAAGAAGGCTACATCACCCTCTGCACGCACAACGCGCAGGCGCAGCGCATCAACGAAAGCAAACTGAACGCCCTCGCAGGTAAAGCATACCGCTTTACCGCGCAGGTCTCCGGTACGTTTCCCGAATACGCCTATCCTGTCGATTTCGAACTGGTGGTGAAGAAAGACGCGCAGGTGATGTTTGTCAAAAACGATACTTCGCCCGAAAAACGGTTTTATAACGGCAAAATAGGAACAGTCACGTACGTCGGCGACCGCGAAATCCGCGTACGCTGTCCCGGCGATACGGACGAAATCTTTGTAACGCCGCAGAAATGGGACAACGTGAAATACAGCCTCGACGACACAACGCACGAGATCCGTGAAGAAATAGAAGGCTCCTTCATCCAGTTCCCGCTTAAGACGGCATGGGCTATCACCATCCACAAAAGCCAGGGACTGACGTTCGAACACGCCATTATCGACGCCGAGGCATCGTTTGCGCACGGACAGGTGTACGTCGCCCTCAGCCGCTGCAAGACGCTCGAAGGGATGGTACTCAGCTCGCCTGTCCGCGAGGGAAGCATCATCCACGACCGCACCGTCGGCCGTTTCACGCAGCGCATCGAACAAAACCAGCCCGACGAACAGCGCTTCCGGGCTGCGTACATGGCGTATCAGCAGGAACAGCTCGCCGGACTGTTCCGTTTCGACGTTTTCCGCTACCGTATTTCGTATATTGAAAATATTTTGAGCGATAACCGGGGAAGTATCCCCGCGCAGACGCACGAGCTGTTCAGCCGCATGATGCCGCCCGTTCAGGCGGAGATCATCGAGATGGCCGACCGTTTCCGGCAGCAAATCGACCGCCTCCTGCCGCAGCAGCCCGACGTGGCGCAGAACGCCGCCCTGCAGGAACGCGTCGGTCAGGCCGCCAAATATTTTTCCGGAAAGACGGAAACGTTAATACTCGTTCCTCTCGCCAGGGTCGATCTCGATATCGACAACAAGGTAGTGAAAAAACAGCTGCGCGACGCCGTAACCCGGCTGACGGACGAAGCCCGGATTAAGCGCGAAAGCCTGCAAGCCTGCCTGACGGGCTTCGACCTGACGAATATGCTCCGTGCCCGGGCGCTCGCGACGATCGAAAAGGACAGGCCGGACGAAAGCCCCAAGTCCCCGCCCATAGACAGCGAAACGACAGCGCATCCCGTCCTGTTCGAACGCCTCCGCACGTGGCGCAGGGAAAAGGCCGCCGAGCTGGAGAAGCCTTCCTACATCGTATTCTCCCAGAAAGCCTTATACGAACTGTCGCATTACCTGCCGGCGGACGAAAAGGCGCTGTTGCAAATCAACGGCATCGGCGCGAAAAAAATAGAACAGTTCGGTGCAGACATCATCCAAATTATCCGGGCGTACTGCGACGAAAACGGCGTGACGCCCGGGGTGGAAAAACCTCTCCGCCCGACGCCGTCGCCGGCCGAACCCAAGCCCAAGCCTCCGAAGGAAGACACCCGCCGTATCAGCCTCAACCTCTTCCGCGAGAAAGTCCGCAAAATCCTCGACGAGATCGCCGCCGAGCGCGCCTTGACGCGGCAGACCGTCGAAAGCCACCTGACA
>JAITDQ010000291.1 GCA_031282485.1 Tannerella sp.
CCCGATGAAATGAAATTTCAACGCCTGTTTGAGTGATTTCCGATAAACTTGTATTATCTTTGCACGTACATTTTTAAAATCTAAAAGGATTATGGAAAATAAAATTCGTTATTCGGACATTTTCAGGACGGCATGGAAGGGGTTAAAAGCACAGTTTTGGCTTTTGGCGGGGTTATTGATTGGGTTTACAATTATATATTCGCTTTTGTTGATATTCGCGATGCCGGCTGCGGGTGAGACTTTCACCATAAGCGGTATACTTGTATGTGTTTTATGCTTTTTCCTGTTTTGCCTTTTCCAGCTGGGGTATCTCAAAAACTGCTTTCAGACGTTGGACGGCGAAGAACCTCAATTCTCGTCGTACGGACAGGTCTCGCGCAAACTGTTAAGCTTCCTTGCCGCATATATCATTTACTCGATCATCATCTCCATCGGATTTGCATTGCTTGTCATCCCCGGTATATATCTTGCTCTAAGACTGCAATTCTTCTTCGCTTCCATGGTCGACGAGAACACGGGCGTTTTCGAATCTTTCAAACGGAGCTGGACGATAACCAAAGGTCATTCCTTCAGCCTGTTCGTTGTCACGTTGTTCATGATTCTGATATGCTTCATCGGCCAGATCGCTCTGTTTGTGGGGTTATTTGCCGCCATTCCGCTCGTCATATTAATGTATGGCGTTACATTTCGCAGACTGACAAGCCCCGTAGCGTAATAAAATGTTCATATTTTCTTGCCGTTTCAAAAACTATATGTATATTTGCCGCGCTCTTGTGTTCGTACACAAAACTGAAAAGAGATGAAAAACTATCGGATAAAAGACATAGCAGCAATGTCCGGCGTATCGGCAGGAACTGTCGACCGGGTGTTGCATAATCGGGGACGCGTTTCGGAAGATGCATTAAGGAAAGTACAGGACGCTATCAAAGACATTGATTACCAGCCTAACTTGATAGCCCGCTCGCTGGCCTCAAAAAAGGATTGCCGTATCATAACGCTGATACCGTCGTTCAAACCCGGCGAATACTGGGAGGAAGTAAGCAAAGGCATTGACAGGGTCGAGAGCGAACTTTCCGATTATCACCTCCGGATAGAACGCAAATTTTTCAACCAGTACGATAAAGACAGTTTCGACGCATCAGTCGAAGAATTAAAAAATGAAGAATACCAAGGCATTATCATTGCAACATTATTCTGCGGCAGTACTTTTTTGTTGACTCGACAGCTCGACAAAAAAGAGATTCCTTATGTGCTCATAGATTCGTATATCGACCATACGAACTGCATCGCCTATTACGGCACGGATTCATATAAATCGGGATACATCGGCGGACGATTGCTGTACGAGAACATAAATCCGGATGACAACGTACTTTTGTTCAACATAATCAGCCGGAGCCGGGGCAGCGTGGAATCGACACAGGTGTCCATGCGCGAAAAGGGCTTCCGCGATTATCTGTCGCAATCCGGTTACAAGGGCAGGCTGTATCCCCTGAGCCTGTCTACCGAAAAACCGGACTATAACCAACGTGTCTTTGAAGCGCTTTTTGAACGGCTCGCGAACGAGGACAAACCGACTCGCGCAGGTATCATTTTCAACTCGCGGGTACATGTTCCGGCAAAATATTTCCGGGAAAACGAGATAAAAAATTTCTGCCTCATCGGATATGATGCAATAAAGGCAAACACGGATTTCCTGAAGAGCGGAATCGTGTCCCACCTGATTGCCCAGCGACCGGAAGTGCAGGGATACAACAGCGTAAAAGCGCTTTTTTACCACTTGGCGTTAAATCAGGTTGCCGAAAAAGTGAATTATATGCCGATCGATATCCTGATAAAAGAAAACATTGACTATTATAATAATTATATATAAAATCATCATCAGATATGGAAAACTTATTATTCAGCGTAAAAGACAAAGTGATTATCCTCACGGGAGGATCCGGTATTCTGGGCAGCAGCATGGCAAAGCACTTGGCAAACGAAAAGGCCAAAGTAGTAATCCTTGACCGCAATGCGGAAACCGGAAAGAATTTGGAAGAGGAAATAAAAAAGGACGGCGGCGTTGCCCTGTTTCTGGAGACGGATGTGTTGAACAAAGATGTGCTCGTGCAAAACAGGAAGGATATTCTGGATGCCTTCGGTACGATCGACGTGCTGATCAACCTCGCCGGCGGGAACATGGCCGGAGCGACCATCCCGCCGGAAAAAACATTCTTCGACCTCGACGTAGACGCATTCCGCAAAGTCGTTGATCTCAACCTCTTCGGAACCGTCCTGCCGACAATGGTTTTTGCCAAAGTAATGGCGGATAACAGGAAAGGATGTATCATCAACATTTCATCCGAATCGGCGTTGCGTCCCCTGACACGTGTCGTAGGTTACGGATGCGCAAAAGCGGCAATCAGCAACTTCACACAGTACATGGCGGGAGAACTGGCAACGAAATTCGGCGAAGGACTGCGTGTAAACGCCATTGCCCCGGGATTTTTCCTCACCGAACAAAACAGGGCGCTGATGAGTAATCCCGACGGCTCGCCTACCGAAAGATGCAAAAGCGTTACGGCGCACACACCGTTCCGCCGTCTCGGCCGCCCCGACGAGTTGCTCGGCACCGTTCAATGGCTCGCAAGCGAAGCCTCCGCCTTCGTTACAGGCACAATCATCCCAATAGACGGCGGCTTCGATGCCTTCTCCATATAAAATAAACCACCTATATCTTTTAATTTTTAATTTTTAATTCACTCACGTATGAAGCTAAAAGAAAACTACAAATGGTCGCTGGTAGTACCGACAAGCATGGGTATACGCCTTACTCCCACAGCACAGGGACAGCCGATACATACGAGCAGCAACCTGTTCATGCAAGCCACAAGTGCAGAGACAAACGTGGCAAACATCTCC
Source organism: Tannerella sp. (assembly GCA_031282485.1). GTDB lineage: Bacteria > Bacteroidota > Bacteroidia > Bacteroidales > Tannerellaceae > Tannerella. The sequence goes on from JAITDQ010000291.1 coordinate 2,905, forward strand.
GCCTATCTCGGACTTCCGGTGAAGGCGCTCACTACCTTCGTAAAAGGCAGCCCCATCGCACAATTCATTAAAGATAACCTGCGCAGCCGCCACATCGAATACGAAGGAAAGGATGTCGAACAGGGCGGCCCGTGGGGCTATCGTCATCAGATAAACATTGCCGACAGCGGATTCGGGTCACGCGGCCCGCGCGTATGGAACGACCGCAGCGGCGAAGTAGGAAGAACGCTCAGTGTAAAAGACTTCGACCTCGACCGTATTTTCGGACAGGAAGGCGTCCAAATACTTCACCTGTCGGGACTTATCGGCGCTTTATCGCAGGAGACAAGCCGTTTCTGCCTCGAACTGGCGCGGGCGGCAAAAAAATATGACACGAAAATATCGTTCGACCTCAATTATCGCGCGTCTTTCTGGAAAGGACGCGAGCAGGAACTGCACGACATCTTCACGGAAATAGCGTCCATAGCGGATATTCTGGTAGGTAACGAAGAGGATTTCCAGCTTTGTCTCGGCGTCGAAGGACCCGAAGCGGGAGGGAAAGATATTGCCGCCAAGATAGAAAGTTTCAAGGGTATGATACGGAACGTCAAGAAATCGTTCCCCGGCGCATCGGTTTTCGCTACGACACTGCGCGAAGTGGTAAACGCAAACAGCCATTTATGGGGCGCAATCATGCTCGAAGGCGAGAACTGGCATGTCATCGAACCGCGACCCATCCATGTGCTCGACCGTATCGGCGGCGGCGACGGGTTCGTCGGCGGATTGCTTTACGGCATACTGAAAGGCTGGGAACCTGAAAAATGGCCGCAGTTCGGATGGGCTACCGGCGCGCTCGCCACTACGTTCCTGACGGACTACGGACAGCCGGCCGACGAAGACCAAGTGTGGAGCATCTGGGGCGGGAACGCGAGAGTTTTAAGATAATCGAATAACGGGATATGCCCGCACGTACCGGAGCATATCCCGTTTGTTTATTCACAAAAAATAAGAAATACTATGTTGTATTACGGGCAGGGTGCGCCTGCAAAAGCTTTTAGCAGCGAAGAAATCAAAACGGCCTTATTTAAAACATTCGACAAACTGGGCGCAAAGAAGAAAGTGCTCGCCATACCCCCCGATTTCACACGTTTCCATTCGAGGGCAGGCGAACTTACACAATATGCTTACGAATATTACGGTGAACGCCTTACGGACATACTCCCCGCATTGGGAACGCATTTCCCGATGACGGAGGCGGAAACGGGAAAAATGTTTCCCGGCGTACCGAAATCCTTATTCCGCATCCACAACTGGCGCGAAGATGTAGTCGACGTAGGAACCGTGCCCGGGGAATATATCCGGGAAATATCCGAAGGGGCGATTGATTACCCCGTACCGGTGCAGGTCAATCGCCTGTTGCTCGAAGGCGGCTACGACCTTATACTGTCACTCGGACAGGTGGTGCCTCACGAAGTTATCGGCATGGCAAACTATAATAAGAATATTTTTGTCGGCGTCGGAGGGGCGGAATGTATCAATAAAAGTCATTTTATCGGAGCGGCTTACGGCATGGAACGCATTATGGGACGGGCGTCAGGGCCGGTGAGAAAAGTGCTGAACTATGCATCCGACAATTTCACGAACAACCTGCCGATTGTATACCTGCAGACCGTCATCTCGGAAGGCTCCGACGGATTGCAAATGCGCGGACTTTACATCGGCGACGATTTCGAATGTTTCGATAAAGCGGCGACGTTATCGCTCGAAACGAACTTCCGCATGATGGACAGGGAAATAAAAAAAGCGGTTGTCTATCTCGACCCCGAAGAATTTCGCAGCACGTGGCTCGGCAATAAAAGCATTTACCGCACCCGCATGGCAATCGCCGACGGCGGCGAATTAATCGTACTGGCGCCGGGACTGCATCAGTTCGGCGAAGACCCGACGAACGACCTGCTCATCCGCAAATACGGTTACGTTCACACCCCGCAGGTGCTGAAATACGTCGAAGAAAACGAAGACCTGCAAAACAGCCTCGGCGTAGCCGCCCACCTGATTCACGGCACATCCGAAGGACGTTTCCGTATCACGTATTGCCCCGGACACCTTACACGCGAAGAAATCGAAAGCGTCGGGTTCAATTATGCCGGTCTGGACGGGATGATGAAGAAATATGACCCCCGGAAACTGAAAGACGGCTGGAACACGGTCGACGGCGAAGAAATATACTATATCTCCAATCCCGCATTAGGACTGTGGGCTTATCGCGAACGGTTCAAATAAAACGTCAAATGAAACGACTGAAAATTATAGCTGACGATAAAATACCTTTCCTTAAAGGAGTACTGGAGCCTTATGCAGACATCGTTTACCTGCCGGGAGCCAAAATAACGGCTGCGGATGTAAGCGATGCCGATGCGATTTTCACACGTACAAGAACAAAATGCAACGAAACGTTACTGAAAGGCAGCAGCGTAAAACTTATCGCTACCGCTACGATCGGTTTTGACCATATTGATACGGATTACTGCGATGCGGCCGGCATCCGCTGGGTAAACGCGCCGGGATGCAATTCGTGGTCGGTACAGCAATATATCACAGCCGTCATCGTGACGTTGGCGAAAGAAAAGTCATTCACGCCGGCCGACCTGACACTCGGCGTCATCGGCGTCGGAAACGTCGGCAGCAAGGTCGTGCGGGTTGCGGAAGCGCTCGGCATGCGCGTACTGCAGAACGACCCTCCGCGTGCGGAACGCGAAGGCGAAGCGGCCTTTACCGCACTCGACAATCTACTGTCCGAAAGCGACATCGTCACCTGCCATACGCCGCTTACGAAAGAAGGCATCTACAGGACATATCACTTGGCAACGGATGATTTCTTTGCAAAAATGAAACCCGGATCCGTGTTTATCAACACTTCACGTGGTCCCGTAACGGATACGGAGGCGCTGAAACGAGCCATACAGTCCGGCCGCCTGTCCGCTTATATCCTCGACGTTTGGGAAGGCGAACCGAATCCCGACCGCGACCTGCTAAACGGCGCCTTCATCGGCACTCCGCACATCGCAGGGTATTCGTCCGACGGCAAAGCGAACGGAACGGCAGCCTGCATCCGCGAATTTTGCAACTTCTTTAACCTGAATATTCTGCCGGATTGGTATCCCGGGGATGTTCCCCCGCCTCCGATGCCGGTGTCGATCGTTATCGACGGCAGCGGCAAATCAAACGAACAGATATTTTTCGAAGCCGTCACTCACACTTATCCCGTTTGGGAGGACAGCAACCGGCTGAAGGCGTCGCCGGAAACATTCGAGGAACAGCGCGGAGGTTATTGGATACGCCGTGAATTTAAAAATTTCACCGTTCATCCCGTAAATATCGGCGACGATACGGTAGAATCCCTTCGACGCATCGGTTTCAGGATTGTGTGATTAAATACCGCTCCCCAAAAAAATGACGGACAAAAAACGCCTGCGAAACGCAAAACCGGAAGACGCCGCCGGTATTGCCGGCATATACAATTATTATGTCGAAAACACGGACATCACGTTCGAAACGGAACCCGTACCGGAAACGGAAATGCAAAACCGGATTCGCACCGTTTCAGAGCAATATCCTTACTTGGTGTACGAAGAAACAGGCCGGATACTTGGGTATTGCTACGCCTCAACATGGAAAAAGCGCGAAGCCTACCGCCATACGGTGGAATCGGCGGTCTACGTCGACCGGGCTTCGCAGGGACGCGGGATTGGCGCGTTGCTTCTGAACGCCCTGATCGAAGCGCTACGGCAGACGTCCGTACATGCGGTCATAGCGTGTATCACCATGCCCAATCCGCAAAGCGTGAAACTGCATGAAAAATTCGGGTTCCGGCAAGCATCCGGATTCAAAGAAGTCGGCCATAAATTCGGCAAATGGATTGATGTAGCCGACTGGCAGTTATTATTGCCATAACCACGTAACAACAGGCATGAACGGGACAGCGTCGACCATAAACAGGAACATATTAAGGCTTGCCATCCCCAATATGATTTCAAATATCGTCATTCCCCTGCTGGGAATGGTGGATGTTGCCATTGCCGGGTATATCGGTGAAGACGTTAACATTGCCGCGCTTTCTATCGGTACGACAATCTTCAATTTCATATACTGGAACTGCGCCTTCCTCCGCATGGGCACGAGCGGCATTACAGCTCAGGCTTACGGAGCCGGCGATTTCAGGGAATGTGCCAACATGCTCGTACGTTCCCTGTGGTTTGCTTTTCTGATGGCCTTACTCCTTGTCGTATTCCGTAAGCCGGCAGGCGACTTCTCGCTTTACGTCATGCAAGGAAGCGATACCGTACAACGGGTGGCCGGCGAATATTTTTTCGTGCGCATCTGGGCGGCTCCCGCATCCATTTCCCTCTTTGCCGTTCAGGGCTGGTTCATAGGCATGCAGGACGCCAAAACGCCGATGATTGTTGCGATTCTGTCGGTGATTATGAACGCGGCGTTCAGTCTTCTTTTCGTTTTCCGCTTTGATATGGGAATCGCCGGTATCGCCCTGGGTACGGTAGTTGCGCAATATATCGGCCTGATAACGTCGTGCATCCTCTGGTTCGTAAAATACCGCGAATACATGAAATATTTCGACATCCGGGAATCCCTGCGCTTCGAACCCGTCGTGCGGTTCCTGCATGTGAACAAAGACATTTTCCTCCGTACGGCATGCGTCGTCGCCGTTTACACGTTTTTCACCGCCGCCTCGGCGCGTTTCGGCGACACGATTCTGACGACAAACGCCCTGCTCATGCAACTGTTTACCCTGTTCTCCTACATGTCCGATGGTTTCGCGTATGCCGGCGAAGCGCTCTCCGGCCGTTTTGTCGGCGAACGCAATCCCGGCCTGTTGACGCGTTACATCCGCCGCCTGATATTCTGGTCATTGGTCATAGCCGTACTGTATGTCGGCGTTTACGCCCTGGCATGGCGGGAGATATTAACGATATTTTCACCCTCGGAAGAAGCCTTAAACATGGCGGGGCAATACATCGTCTGGATAATCGCCGTTCCGCTCGCAGGATGTATCCCGTTTATAATAGACGGCATAATGATCGGCGCAACAAAAACAAAATTACTGCGAAACACCGTTTTCGTCTCCACCCTGCTGTTTTTCGGAATATTCTACGCCCTCTCCCCTGCCCTGGGCAATACGGCATTATGGCTCTCATTCCTCGTATTCCTGTTTTCCCGCGGCCTGTTACTGTACCTGTACTCCGGCAAACTTAACGCAAATAAAATAATCGGAGAAGGAACGTAAAACCTCCGAAGGAAAAAGTATTTCGATGTGTGCGACAACATTCATCAAAAAAACGATTCCGTTTCGGGAAAAATGCGTACCTTTACGCCCTGAAATAACACATAACAGACAAAAAAGTTATGTCACTTTAAAGAAACTTATTACTAACAATATTTATTTACGTATGAAAAATTTAGCAGACATTGGCTTGATTGGTTTAGCCGTTATGGGCGAAAACCTTGTATTGAACATGGAAAGCAAAGGCTTTACGGTAGCCGTATTCAACCGTACGGTAGAGAAAGTCGACAAGTTCGTGAACGGACGCGGAAAGGGTAAAAATTTTATCGGCGCACATTCTATCGAAGAACTGTGCAACTCGCTTCAGCGTCCGCGTAAAGTAATGATGCTCGTGAAAGCGGGACGTGCGGTTGATGATTTCATCGAACAGATCATACCTCACCTTGAGCCGGGAGACGTAATTATCGACGGGGGAAATACACACTTCCCCGATACGATCCGCCGCACGGCATACGTCGAAAGCAAAGGCTTGCTGTACATCGGCACCGGCGTGTCCGGCGGGGAAGAAGGCGCCCTGAACGGCCCGTCGATGATGCCGGGAGGCTCACCGGCGGCATGGGAACTCGTAAAACCCGTTTTCCAGTCTATCTGTGCAAAAGCGGACGGACAACCCTGCTGCGAATGGGTGGGCGAAAACGGCGCCGGCCATTTCGTGAAAATGGTTCACAACGGCATCGAATACGGCGACATGCAGCTTATTTGCGAGACTTACCAGATAATGAAAGACCTCCTCGGCATGTCCGCCCCGGAAATGCACGAAGTCTTCAAAGCGTGGAACAGCGGCGAACTGGACAGTTACCTCATCGAAATAACCCGCGACATTCTGGCATACAAGAACGAAGAAGGCGAAACCGTCGTCGACAAAATACTCGACACCGCCGGACAAAAGGGAACCGGCAAATGGACAGCCGTTTCCGCCCTCGATCAGGGCGTGCCCCTGACGCTTATCGCCGAGGCTGTGTTCTCCCGCTGCCTGTCCGCACAAAAAGACGAGCGCGTCATCGCCTCCAAACAGCTTTCAGGCCCCGCCCCGTCATTCACAGGCGACAGGAACGCCTTCATCGAAGATTTGAAAAACGCCCTTTATGCATCCAAAATCGTATCCTACGCCCAGGGATACATGCTCATGCGCGAGGCGGCGAAAGAATACAAGTGGAACCTCAACTACGGCGGAATAGCGCTGATGTGGCGCGGTGGCTGCATCATCCGTTCGGTATTCCTGGGAAAAATCAAAGAAGCGTTCGACCGCAATCCCGGACTTACGAACCTGTTGTTAGACCCGTTCTTCAAAGAAAAAGTGATGAGTGCGCAGGCCAGCTGGCGCCGTGTCGTAGCATCGGCCGT
>JAITDQ010000296.1 GCA_031282485.1 Tannerella sp.
TGGAAATCAACCGGGGAAAACGGTATCCGTATGGAAGAAAAGGAGGAAGACGCGGATTTGACGGACGTTTTCAGGCCGTTGTTATCCGTGTGGATTATTCCGCAGACTGCAACTGCGGGTTGCGAGTGTGACGGTCTTTTATTAAGTATATCGGAAACAGGATTGCCGGTCGGATGCAGCAGTGCATCTGTCCGGCTTTTTATTTTATGTCATTTAATACATTATATATATGGTAAACGAGATTAAGAAACGGATATTGGCGGGAGGTGAAATATCAACGGAAGAAGCGTTGGAGATAGCGTTGAACGCGGACAGGGAGGAATTATATGAAGCGGCGCACGAGATAACAGGCAAAATGGCTTCGAGGGAATTTGACATGTGCTCCATCATCAATGCAAAATCGGGGCGGTGCCCGGAAAACTGCAAATGGTGCGCACAGTCGGCTCATTATAAAACGTCGGCCGACGTGTACGACGTGGTGGAAAGAGAACGGTGTTTCCGACAGGCGCAATATAACGAACGGCAGGGCGTTCACCGTTTCGGGCTGGTGACAAGCGGGCGGAAACCCAACCGGCAAAATCTGGAAAAACTGTGCGAAAACATACGGTATATAAAAGGACATTCGTCCATTCAACTGTGCGCCTCCCTGGGTTTGCTGGACGAAGAGGAACTTCGGCGGGTAAAGGAATCCGGCGTGAACCGTTACCACTGCAATCTGGAAACGGCGCCCTCCTATTTTCCCGAATTATGCTCCACGCATACGATGCGGGAAAAGTTTGAAACGATACAGGCTGCCCGAAGGGTTGGCCTGCAGGTTTGCAGCGGCGGAATTATCGGCATGGGCGAAAGCACGGAGCAACGCATCGAATTTGCATTTGCCCTGAAAAAACTCGACATACAGTCTATCCCCATTAACATCCTGCAGCCGATACCGGGCACGCCGCTGGAAAATACAACGCCCCTGACCGAAGACGAGATATTAACGGCAATAGCCCTTTTCCGGCTGATTAATCCAACCGCTTTTCTCCGGTTTGCCGGAGGAAGGTCGCAACTGTCGAAAGCGGGTGTCGAAAAAGCTCTGTATATCGGCATCAATTCGTCGACCGTCGGAGACCTGCTGACCACGACCGGCTCCAAAATAGCGGAAGACAAAGTCGTAATTGCGAAATATTATCCTTCCGACACCTTCGACCGGGAACATTTGTGGCACCCGTATGCTTCGGTCACCCGTCCGTTGCCGGCTTACAGGGTGAAACGGGCGAAAGGGTGCATAATAGAGCTGGAGGAAGGCGCCTTGCTGGTCGACGGGATGTCGTCGTGGTGGTGCGCCATACACGGTTACGGTCATCCGGAACTTAATAATGCCGCTAAACGGCAGATCGACCGGATGTCGCACGTCATGTTCGGCGGATTGACCCACGAGCCGGCTATCCGCCTGGGAAAACTGTTGCTGAAGATTGCGCCGCCTTCCATGCGGACGATATTCTATGCCGATTCCGGTTCGGTGGCGGTCGAAGTGGCGTTGAAAATGGCTGTACAGTATTGGTTTGCCAAGGGGAAAACGGGAAAGTCGAATTTTGTGACCGTCCGCTCCGGTTATCATGGCGACACGTGGAACGCCATGTCGGTCTGCGACCCGGTGACGGGCATGCACCGTATCTTCGGAAGCGCCCTGCCTGTGCGTCATTTTGTCCCGGCTCCTTCCACCGGGTTTTACGATGAATGGGATGAAAATGATATTCTTCCGATGAAGACGGTGATAGCGTCCCATAAAGAGGAACTGGCCGCCGTGATTCTGGAGCCGATCGTACAGGGGGCGGGAGGGATGCGTTTTTATCATCCCGAATACCTGCGGCAGGTAGCGGCCTTATGCCGGGAGCATCATCTTTTACTGATATTTGATGAGATAGCGACGGGATTCGGACGCACGGGAAAACTGTTTGCCTGCGAACATGCCGGGGTGGAACCGGATATCATGTGCATCGGCAAAGCTTTGACGGGCGGCTATATGACTTTGTCCGCCGTGCTGACGAACGGCGAAGTTGCCGGCGTCATATCGAACGGCGAACCGGGTCTGTTCATGCATGGCCCGACGTACATGGGAAATCCGCTGGCATGTGCCGTAGCCTGTGCTTCGACCGAATTACTGCTTTCGGAAGATTATGCCTGGGAACAAAAAGTGGGAAACATAGAAACGCAGCTCCGCCGGGAACTGGCGCCGGCTATCGGGCTTCCGCAGGTGGAAAGCGTACGCGTGCTCGGCGCGATCGGGGTTATTGAGATGAACCGTCCGGCGGACGTTGCGGCCATGCAGCGCCGGTTCGTTCGGGAAGGGGTCTGGGTGCGGCCGTTCGGACGGCTGGTATACGTCATGCCGCCTTATATCATCGAACCGGAACAGCTGACGAAGTTGACACGTGCACTGATTAAAGTCGTAAGCGAATCGAAATAATGGAACGGGATTTGTTGCAATCATACCGGGTTGCGCCGCCTCCAATGTGGAATTGAAGTATTGAATCGAAATAATGGAACAGAATTTGTTGCAATCATACAGGGAAGAACTGACGCAGTTAGAAGAAAAGAGCAATCTGCGCACGCTGCCGGAAATCGTCCACCGTGGACGGGACGTTATCCGGCAGGGGCGGCAAATGCTCAACCTGTCGTCCAACGATTATCTGGGACTTGCGTCCGAACTTGCGTTGAGAAAAGCGTTTCTGGAGAGGCTTACTCCCGAATGTTTCCTCCCGTCGTCATCATCTTCCCGTCTGCTTACGGGCAATTTTACGGCAAACGGGGAACTGGAAGAACTTCTTTGCCGACTGTATAAGGCGGAAAGCAGTCTGGTTTTTAACAGCGGTTACCACATGAATACAGGTATCCTGCCGGCGGTCAGCAACAGCAAAACGCTGATACTGGCCGACAAACTGGTTCATGCCAGCCTGATTGACGGGATACGCCTGTCGCCGGCTAAATTTCTTCGTTACCGGCATAATGACTGTGAGCATCTGGAATCCCTGTTATGCAGGAATCACGCGGATTATGAGCGTATGATTGTTGTGACGGAGAGTATTTTCAGTATGGACGGCGATGAGGCCGACCTTCGCCGGTTAGTCATGCTGAAAAAGTCATATCCCAACGTGATGCTTTATGTCGACGAGGCGCATGCCGTTGGCGTGAGGGGCGAAAAAGGGCTTGGGTGTGCCGGCGAACAGGGATGCATCGACGGCATTGACTTCCTGACCGGGACGTTCGGCAAAGCGCTGGCTTCCGTTGGGGGATACATCCTCTGCCGCCGGGTGATACGGGACTGCCTGATAAACAAAATGCGGACGCTAATCTTCACGACCGCGCTCCCTCCGGTTAATCTGATGTGGACGCGTTTCGTGCTGGAACGACTGGAAGGGTTCAATGACAGGCGGGATTATCTGAAAAAAATCAGCCTTTACCTCAAAGGGCAGCTTGCGGCGAAGGGATATGAATGTCCATCCACCAGCCATATCATCCCGGTGATGACAGGCGACAGCCGCAAAGCCATATCGAAAGCGGAGGACATGCAGCGGAAAGGCTTTTATTTGTTGCCCGTACGTCCGCCCACGGTACTCGAAGGGACGTCGCGTATCCGCATTTCCCTGACGGCATCCGTACGGACGGACGAAGTTGAACGTCTTATCTCCCTGCTATGACTGTCAGGAAAATAAAAGCAAAGGTCGACCGGGATGAAACCCGTTCGCGTCTGCTCCTCTTCTTTGCCGGCTGGGGAATGGACGAGCATCCGTTCATGGAATACCTGCCGGCGGACAGGGATTGTATGGTCTGTTACGATTACCGTTCGCTTGCGTTCGATGATTCGCAGCTGACGCCTTACGAGGATATCCGGGTCGTGGCCTGGTCGGTGGGCGTATGGGCGGCGTCCCGGATTTTGACGGACAGGCATTTGCCTGTCACGGAAAGTATTGCCGTCAACGGGACGCTATGGCCGGCTGATGATGAACGGGGTATTGCAACGGCTGTTTTCCGCGGGACAATGGAGGGGTTGAACGAAAAAACGCTGCATAAGTTCAGACGGAGGATGTGCGGTTCAAAAGAGGCTCTCGAACGTTTTACGGAACATGCGCCCCGGCGGACTGCGGATGATTTGCGCGAAGAACTGGAACAGATTGCCGAACTGTCCGCAGAGCCTTATTTGCCCTCTTTTACGTGGGATAAAATATATATCGGACTGTATGATAAAATCTTCCTTCCGGCCAATCAGCGAAAGGCGTGGGAAGGGGGGAATATTATCCCGGTGGAATGTGAACATTACCCGCCGGCGTTGTGGAATGAATTGTTTAACTATGAATAAAACCGTTTTGCCAAAGCGACAGAGAGTTATGAGGCGGAAGTGGTGGTATGAACTGTTTGCCTGTGAATAAAAAGCTAATCACACGCTGTTTTGCCAAAGCGGCGGAGAGTTATGAGGCGGAAGCGACCGTACAGCGACGGGTTGCCGTGAAAATGACGTCTTTGCTCGAATCATTTGTCAGTCCGGAAGACTGCCGGGTGATTCTTGAAATCGGCTGCGGGACGGGCGTTTTTTCGCGTATGCTGATTGATTGCCTGAAACCGGAACGGATGTTGCTTAATGACATTTGTCCCGACATGCATGCTCAACTGAAAGATATACTGAACGCTCATGTCCTTTTTGAATCCGGCGATGCGGAAACGTACCCTTTCAAAGGGACGTATGATTTGGCGGCTTCCTGTTCCGCCGTCCAGTGGTTCGGTGATATTGACGCTTTCTTCTCGCGCATCTGCCGGCTGCTGACGGCGAATGGCGTACTTGCTTTCTCTACGTTCGGAACTGACAACATGAAAGAGGTCGCCTCTCTGACGGGAAAAGGTCTTTCTTATCTTTCACCGCAGGAATTGACGGATAAGTTGTCGGAACAGTATGATATATTACATGTCTCGGAAGAAACGGTTCCCAAAAAGTTCAAGAATCCCGAAGAAGTCCTTTATCATCTGAAACGTACGGGTGTAACCGGAATCAATCAACAGAAATGGACTAAAACAAGTCTGGTTCGGTTTTGCAATGATTATAAAACGCATTACGGCAACGGTGACGGGGTGATACTGACTTATCATCCGATATACGTGGTCGCAAGAAAAAAGCGGCGAACGCACAGGTAAATGTATATGAAACGGAATGTATATTTTGTATCGGGAATAGATACGGATGCGGGAAAAAGTTATGCGACCGGGTATCTTGCCCGCCGGTGGAACAGTCAGGGTATACGCACGATTACCCAGAAACTTGTCCAGACCGGGAATACCGGGTTTTCGGAGGACATCGCCCTTCACCGGAAACTGATGAGGACGGGGTATACGGAAGAAGATGAGGCGAGGCTTACCATGCCGGAAATATTTTCGTATCCGGCCTCGCCGCATCTGGCGTCCCGGCTTGACAACCGCCCCGTTGATTTCGACAAAATCGGGAACGCGACCCGGATATTGAGCGAACGTTACGACGCCGTCCTGCTGGAAGGCGCCGGAGGATTGATGGTTCCGCTGACGGAAGACTGCCTGACGATTGATTATATCCGGGAGAAAGGTTATCCGGTTATCTTGGTCACGTCCGGCCGGCTCGGCAGTATCAATCATACGCTGCTAAGCCTCGAAGCCATTGCCCGGAGGGACATTACGCTGTATATGGTGGCCTATAACCTGTACCCCGAAAGCCGGGATACGACAGTCGGCGACGACACGAAACGGTTCCTTGCCGGCTATCTGTCCGGGCATTTCCCCGATACCCGACTGGTTGAGATACCGGTGATAAGGGCTGACTGAGCGTTTTATACCTGCGGTTCTACCACGCAGAATGTGCCGGAGGCTTTGGCTACTAATTTTTCGTCGCAGTATATTTCACATTCGCAGAAATGCAGTCTCCTGCCTGATTTCACGGAATAGCCTTTGGCGTAGAGCGCATTGCCCCATGCGGCTCGCAGGTAGGAGATTTTCATCTCGGCCGTTAAGACGTCCATTTCCGGCGGCGTAAGGGTATAGGCCGCGCTTCCGGCAATGGTGTCCGCCAGAGCTGCCAGTATTCCGCCGTGGCTTACGCCGCTGTACTGTTTCTGTTCGTCGGTCAGCGGCATTTTTGCTTCGACGTAGCCGTCTTCGATTTTCAGTAATTCAATACCCAGATAGTTGACGTAAGGATTTATATTCAGTCGCTTTCTGAGTTTCTGTTCTATTTTCGGTTCCATATTTGATTGTATATTTTTACGGCGTGAAAACACGTAATTTTATGCAAAGATAGCGATTTTTGTACATAAATATACCGGTATTAATAAAAATACAGTATATTTGCATTATAAAAATAAGAATGTTAAAAATGAAAACGGATACAAAAGATTTTATTGGCTCTGTTTTTTTACTGTATATTGATAAATGGCGCGGATTCAATATAATCTTCCGGCGGGGGCGGGGAAAAATTTGCTGTTATTATTGTTGTTGCCGGACTGTGTTGCCGTTTTTTTTGAGTTAATGATAAAATTATAACTAACAGGAGGATGGATTATTATGAATGATTTGGAACTGGAAACAAAAGTCAGGGAAAAACGAAACAGGCGGACGAATGTGGAAATTAAAAAAAGCATATTTGATGCGGTTTTTCAGATTATTAAGGAAAAAGGGTTTACGAATCTTTCGTTTAACCTGATTTCCGAATATTCGAACATCAATCCGATGACAATCAGCAAGCGGTTTAAGGATGTAAACGACCTTATCGAGCAGTTTATCGACAGATATGACTACTGGCTCGAATTTTTTACGGAAAACGAAGACGGCGAACCGACTAAGGAATCCTATCAGGAAACCGTCGAATCCGTCCTGGACGTTGTCTGGAAGAAGAAAGCCATTCAGCAGATACTTGCCTGGCAAATCATAGAGGATTCCGATTTTATTGATTCCCTGGCCGACAATCAGGGTGCGGCCATAAACGCTTTAACCGGCCGTTTTGCCGCCATGTTTGAAGGTTCGCCGTACGATATACGCGTGATAACGGCCATTCTGCTCGCCGCCGTATTTTATATTTCGGCGTATAAAAGGAAATCGTCCGTGTGCGGCCTTGATTTAAAAGGACATGTCGGGAATTTCAGGCTGCTTGAAGGAATAAATCAGATATCGGATCTGGTTTTTGAAAAAGTATCGAAAACGAAAGAAAAAGAAACGGCGCGAAAACTGCTGGAATATGGCGACAGTATGGAAAAAATTAAACATATCACAGGGCTTAGCGAAGAGGAAATAAAGAATTGCTGATTTTCGTTTGCGGGAATATCGCCTTGATGCCGGACAATTTTCGGATATTTGACTTATTTTTGCGTCTCCATAACAGGAGATAGATTTTGTTGTTTATTAACTTTATTTTTTATGAAAAAAATACGTGTTGCTATTATTGGGTTCGGGTTTATGGGAAAGACCCATGCAAAAAATATTCTCAACAGCGATTTGATGGAATTATGTGCAATCGTCGACAGCAGGATAGGTTCCGCAAATCAGGTTTCCGGTAACATGGATACGGGGGAGATTCCCCCGGAAAAGCTTGCCGGAATCCACAAGTATGACAGCCTTGAACGTTGCTTCGAGGAAGAATCGCCGGATGCCGCGTTTGTCTGTGTTCATACTTTATCGCACTGTGATATCGCCATGAAAGCGTTGAAATACGGGCTTCATGTTTTTATAGAAAAGCCTTTCGTGCTGAAAGTGGAGGAAGGCGAGGCGCTTATTGCCGAAGCAAAACGCCGGAACCGCACTTTGTATGTGGGTCATGTGGTGCGTTTCATGCCGGCGTACGTGAAGTTGAACGAACTGTACGGGAGCGGTGTTTACGGCAAATTGAAGTTTGTTTCCGCAACCCGGTTTTCCGGCGTTCCGAACTGGGGCGAATGGGACAAACTCCGAAAAGATTTCGGTTCTTCCGGCGGCGCTTTATTCGATTTGGTCATTCACGACATAGATTTTCTCCGGTATATGCTGGGGATGCCCGACGGGATAGAGTCGAAGACGATGCCGGGCATATTAAGCAATCACGACTATGTATCCGCCTTTTGGCGTTATAATGACAAGGATGTTTTTGTGAAAATAGAAGGCGGACTTAACTTCCACAGCCGTTTTCCTTTTGAAGCCACATTCAAAGCCTCGTTCGAGAAAGCTTCGGTCGTATGGTCATCGTCTGCCGGCCTTGAGATGAAGATTGCGGATAATGACCGTCTTCAAACCGTGGTTCTCGGCGATGCAAATGAAGGATACACCGTTGAAGACGAAGAGTTTGCCACCCGTATTATCAATCATGAAGCTCCCGCAAGCATGGCGGAATCCGCTCTTGATACGGTCAGATTGTGCCACAGACATATTGACGGGGCGCCGTAAGCGCAAACCGTATTATTGTGACGCCCGTTACCGGACGTAAATCAATCGGTCGCAAATTCGGTCGGTTCGCAGTCGTCCATGTCGTCACCGGCGAAAGCCGACCCTGCAAACAGGAAAAAAACGATGATTACATTGCCCATTGTTTTGAAACAGGGCGTGATTATTTCGGCGTAAGCGATGATTGTTTTGGAGTAAGATGCAATTGTTTCGATGTAAGCGACGATTGTTTTGATGTTAGATGTCTTTGTGTCAGTGTAAGCAACGATTGTTTTGAAGTAAGATGCCATTGTTTCGATGTAAGCGATGATTGTTTTGATGTAAAGTGCCATTGTTTCGATGTAAGCGATGATTGTTTTGAAGTAAAATGCCATTGTTTTGATGTAAGCGACGATTGTTTTGATGTAAGATGTCATTGTGTCAGTGTAAGCAATGATTGTTTTGATGTAAGATGCAATTGTTTCAATGTAAGCGACGATTGTTTTGAAGTAAGATGCAATTGTTTCGATGTAAGCGACGATTGTTTTGAAGTAAGACATAATTATTTTGAAGTTGCATCCTGCCCGGGCGGCAGTGTGAACAGTAAACTTTGTTCCCCCGCCTGAAAACGCCAAGCCGCCAAAATACCCTGTACGACACTCGCGGATTTGCAAAAAAATTTCGCCGGTTTTTCCGGGAATTAAAAATTATGCGGTGAAAACAGCATCTATTCACCGCATAAAATGCGGAAAATATTTTGTATATTTGCCGCAAAATCCGTTTGATATGGCACAGTATATTTATCAACACGAAAATTGGACAACGTTTATCTGGGATTACAGCAGAATTGCCATTGTACTCAGTGAAGTCCGTCATTTACAGGGCAAATTATTGGGAACAATGAATGCCTTGGGATTTTCTTTGAAATCTGAAGCAATGCTTGAAACTTTGACACTTGATATTATGAAATCATCTGAAATAGAGGGTGAAAAACTAAATCGTAAACAGGTTCGGTCTTCCATTGCAAAGCGTTTGGGCATGGAAACAGGCGGACTTGTTTCTATTGACAGAAACGTGGAAGGCGTTGTTGAAATGTTACTTGACGCGACTCAAAATTATTCGCAAGATTTAAGCGAAGACCGGCTTTTCGGCTGGCATTCGGCGCTTTTCCCGTCAGGCAGAAGCGGAATGTATAAAATTGAAGCCGGAAAGTATCGTACAGGAGAAATGCAAGTGATTTCCGGCGCAATGGGGCAGGAAAAAGTCCACTATGAGGCCGTTGAAGCAAAAAATGTAAAAACGGAAATGGATAAATTTATAAATTGGATAAATGAAAAATCCCAAATGGAATCAGTCATAAAATCTGCTATCGCTCATTTATGGTTCGTAACAATTCACCCGTTTGACGATGGAAACGGACGTATTGCAAGAGCCATTTCCGATATGCTGTTAGCCCGCAGCGACGGCAGTTCACAGCGATTTTACAGCATGTCAAATCAAATCCTTAAAGAGAGAAAAAAATACTATTCCGCATTGGAAAAAACTCAACGTGGCGGCAATTCGGACATAACGCTCTGGCTGCACTGGTTTCTTAATTGCCTGAAAAATTCGTTGATTAACAGCGAAACTGTTCTTAAAAGCGTGTTTCGCAAAGCGGATTTTTGGGAAAAGCATAAGAATACGCCGCTCAATGAACGGCAACGATTGATTGTTAACAGGCTATTTGATAATTTCTACGGCAAACTTACATCCTCGAAATGGGCAAAAATGACGAAAACTTCTCCCGACACGGCTTTACGCGATATTAAAGACTTAATTGAAAAAGGAATCCTGCAACAGGAAGAAGCAGGCGGAAGAAGCACGAATTATACATTAAATAATTAATTGTGACAGATATGTGGGAAGACGATTATAATTTGGATGTTGCATTGAGTGCCGTTTCTGCATTTCAAGCGATAAAAATAAAAGAATACATGAATGAGAATAATCCTGACAAAAAGCAAAAACTGAAACAGGAAATAAATATGATTCGTTTTGAAATTGACGCACTGTACAAAGAAGGTGAACTGCAACAATCTGTTATGGACAAGGTTTTCAGGTTATATGCCCCTTTAGTTAAAGCGTATGCAAAAAATCTTATTTGATATAATCAAAAAAGGAATATTCGGAGG
>JAITDQ010000329.1 GCA_031282485.1 Tannerella sp.
CAATATCCGTCCCCAAAAAACTTATCCGAGCAAACTGTATACGGTCGTCAATCCTGCCATTACGATTGAAACCATACTCATCAGCTTGATAAGAATATTAAGCGAAGGGCCGGAAGTATCCTTAAACGGATCGCCTACGGTGTCGCCAACAACGGTTGCCTTATGATTATCGGAACCTTTACCTCCAAGGCTTCCCTCTTCAATATATTTTTTTGCATTATCCCACGCTCCGCCCGCATTTGCCATAAACACGGCAAGGACAAAACCGGCGCCAAGTCCGCCGACAAGCAGCCCCAGGATACCGGCCACGCCGAAAAGCAGCCCCACAACCACCGGCACAATAATAGCCAGCAGCGAAGGCAGAAGCATCTCACGCTGCGCCCCTTTCGTTGATATTTCGACGCACCGTGCATAATCGGGATCAGCTTTTCCCTCCATAATTCCGGCTATGGTGCGGAACTGGCGGCGAACTTCTTCCACCATGTGTTGCGCTGCACGGCCTACCGCGTTCATCGTCAGTCCGCAGAATAAAAAGGCCATCATGGAACCGATAAAGACGCCGACCAGCACGATCGGGTTCATCAGCGAAACATTAAAATAGTTCATAAAATCCTGAAACGAAGCGCTCGCTATCTGCACGGTATCCCCGTTGGACATTACCAAATCCGTTTCGCCGATACGCAACAGCGCTATTTTTATTTCCTCTATATAAGAGGCAAGCAAAGCCAAAGCCGTCAATGCGGCCGAGCCGATAGCAAAACCTTTACCCGTAGCCGCCGTAGTATTTCCCAGTGCATCCAGCGCATCCGTACGCCGGCGGACTTCCTCGGGCAGGTTACTCATCTGTGCGTTACCGCCCGCATTATCGGCAATCGGCCCGTAAGCGTCGGTTGCCAGCGTTATCCCCAAAGTTGAAAGCATACCGACGGCAGCTATCGCTATACCGTAAAGCCCCATACACAGGTTCTCGGCAGCAAGCATGTGGGAAACGTCAAACCGGATAGCGGAAAGAAACGACAGTATGATTGCCAGACAGATCGTAACGACAGGAATGGCCGTAGATACGAATCCCAGTCCGATCCCGGATATAATGACCGTTGCCGGGCCGGTTTGAGCGCTCTCGGCTATCTTGCGTGTAGGCTTATAGCTGTGTGAAGTATAATATTCCGTAGCCTGTCCGATGATAATACCGGCAGTAAGACCGGCCACAACCGAGAAAGAGAGGCCGACCCAGTTATTCAGTCCGAGTAAATAGAATATGGCAAACGTCGCAGCAACAATCAATAACGAACTGATATTAACGCCTTTACTCAACGACGAAAGGAGCTGTTTCATAGTAGCGCCTTCCTTCGTCCGCACAAGAAATATGCCGATTACGGAAAGCAGAAGACCCGCCGCCGCGATAAGCATGGGAGCAAACACAGCCTTCAACTGCATTTCCGGGTGAAGCGCAAAGGCCGGCACGCCCAGGGCGGCGGTAGCAAGTATCGAACCGCAGTAGGATTCATACAAATCGGCGCCCATACCGGCAACATCGCCCACATTATCGCCCACATTGTCTGCAATCGTAGCCGGATTACGCGGATCATCTTCCGGTATGCCGGCCTCAACCTTGCCCACAAGGTCGGCGCCAACGTCGGCCGCTTTCGTATAAATACCGCCACCCACACGGGCAAACAGAGCCTGTGTGGACGCACCCATTCCGAACGTCAGCATCGTTGTGGTTATAATCATCAGTTTATGAGCGCCCTCGCCGGGAATAAAATGGTTCAGCACGATATACCATACGGATATATCCAGCAGACCCAGTCCCACAACGGTAAGTCCCATAACGGCTCCCGAACGGAACGCGACGCGAAGTCCGTCGTTCAATGAATTGCGAGCCGCATGGGCTGTTCGCGCCGAAGCATAAGTTGCCGTTTTCATACCGAAAAACCCGGCAAGACCCGAGAAAAAGCCTCCGGTAAGAAAAGCGCCCGGCACCCACGGGTTTTGCAGGTCAAAAAAGGCCATCACTGCAAATACAACAACCAAAATAAGGAATACACACGTAACAACCTTATACTGTTGCCAGAGGTAAGCCATCGCACCTTTTCGCACATGAAGCGCTATTTTCTTCATCGTATCCGTACCTTCATCCCTTTTCATCATCTGCTTGAAAAAGAAAAATGCAAAACTAAGCGCTATCAAAGACGCTCCCAAAACTATAAAAATCACGTTTCCCATAAATTTTAATTTTTTTTTGTTCTACGATTATTTTAAAATGCAAATATACTAAAATGTAAATTATTATGCCGGTAAAAGTAACAAAAATAACAATTATAATATCATTTAACAGAAATAACCGCACAGTTTAACCATTTTTCAATCTAATTGTAACCGCCTTCCTGTGTGCTTCCAACTGTTCGTTTGCCGCCATGACTTCGATAGTCGGCGCAAGTGTCCTTAATCCTTCTTCCGTAATTTCCTGAAATGTTATCTTCCTCATAAAGCTGTCAAGGTTTACGCCGCTGTACATTTTGGCATATCCTTTGGTCGGAAGCGTGTGGTTGGTTCCCGAAGCATAATCGCCCGCACTTTCCGGCGTATAGCGGCCTAAGAAGACACTGCCGGCATTTGATATGCCGGAACTTAACGCCTCATAATTCCCGGTCTGGATAATCAGATGCTCCGGGGCGTATTGGTTTGTAAATTCCGTCATTTCGGCATCATCTTTAAGTATGATAATACGACTGTGCGACAACGATTTTTCGATAAAATCGCGGCGCGGCAGTTCGGATAACTGACCTGCTATTTCTTTTTTAGCGGCTTCGGCCAGCGATTCCGAAGTCGTAACCAGTACCGACTGACTGTCTGCGCCGTGTTCGGCCTGTGCAAGGAAATCGGCCGCAACGTACGCCGGGTTGGCCGAACCGTCGGCTATTATCTCCACTTCGGAAGGTCCGGCCGGCATGTCAATGGCCACATCCGTCAGGCTTACCAATTGCTTCGCCGCTACAACGTACTGGTTGCCGGGCCCGAATATTTTATATACTTTCGGAACGCTTTCCGTCCCGTAAGTCATCGCTGCAATTGCCTGAACGCCTCCTGCCCTGATTATTTTATTCACACCCGCAAGTTTGGCGGCATATAATATGGCGGGATGTATTTCCCCCTCGCTGTCCGGCGGCGTACAGAGCACAACTTCCCTGCATCCGGCCATAATCGCCGGAACCGCCAGCATCAAAACCGTAGAGAACAGCGGCGCAGTACCGCCGGGAATATATAACCCGACCTTTTCGATTGCGACGGACTTTTGCCAGCATGTTATACCGGGTCTTATCTCAATTTTCCTGTGGTCGCAGTGCTGAAGCGCATGAAACATTTCAATATTTCGCTTAGCCTCCGTCATGGCATGTATCAATTTCTCGTCAATCAACGATTCCAGACCGTTAAACGCTTCCTGCGGAACACACAAATCCTCCACATACACCTTGTCAAAACGCTCGCCATATTTGCGAACGGCCTCATCGCCGTTCATACGCACATCTTCCAGAATGCTCCGCACTGTATCAAAGAGCGACGTCACATCCTGTTCCGGGCGCTGCTGCAGAACTTTCCATTCCGCTCTTCCGGGGTATTTATATGTCTTTATATTCATGTCAAAGAATCATTTTTTCTATCGGCACGACAAGGATGCCTTCCGCGCCGATAGCTTTCAGTTTGCCGATTATCTCCCAAAAATGTTTTTCCGTAATCACGGACTGCATGGATACCCAGCCTTCGTCGGCAAGGGGCGTCACGGTCGGGCTTTTCACGCCCGGCAACAGTTCCGTTATTTCATGTACTTTATCTTTAGGTGCGTTAAGCAATACGTATTTTTTCCCGGATGCTTCCTGTATGGCATCAAAACGGAATAATAATTCATCGAGTATCTCACGTTTGTCTTTCAACAAATCTTTATTCGCAATCAGCAAGGCTTCGCTTTTCATCACGACTTCAACTTCCTTAAGCTGGTTGCTTATCAGCGTACTGCCCGAACTCACTATATCGAAAATCGCATCGGCAAGTCCGATGCCCGGCGCTATTTCCACCGAGCCTGAAATCTCATGCAATGAAGCATTTACGCCATTTTCACGCAAGTATTTCCTCAATATATTGGGATAGGATGTGGCAATCGTTCTGCCCTGAAACCACCGTAACCCGTTATAATCTTCATCTCTGGGAATAGCAAGGGACAAACGGCACTTGCTGAAACCCAGACGTTTAATCAAATTTGCTTTTTCACCTTTCTCTACGTACTCATTCTCGCCGACAATACCGGCATCCGCCACGCCATTGGCCACGGACTGGGGAATATCGTCATCCCGAAGGAAAAGAACTTCCACCGGAAATTCTACCGCCGACAAAAGTAATGTCCGTTTGGTTTTACTGAGTTTGATGCCGGCTTCGTTGAGCAAAGCTATTGTCTCCTCGTAGAGACGTCCTTTTGATTGTACTGCAATTCGTAACATTCCTGTATACATGTAATATAACTTCAAAAATAACAATTATTCATTAATAAGCGCGTGCAAAAATAACACGTTGTGCCGAAGGTTTGCCTGTCACCATGCACCTGCCCGGGGTTTTATCCCCTTCCAGCGGTATACAGCGTATCGTAGCTTTTGTTTCGGTCTTAACCTTGTCTTCCGTTTCCGGCGTACCGTCCCAGTGTGCCAGGAGGAATCCACCTTTTTCTATCTCAATCTTAAATTCTTCATACGAATCAACCGTGCGGGTTACCGATTCCCGGTAATTATAAGCTTTCTCAAAGATATTCCGTTGAATGACCGCAAGTAAATCCTTTATATAAATGTCAATGTTTTCAACCGGAACGGTTTCTTTTGTCAGGGTATCGCGGCGGGCGACTTCTACCGTACCGTTTTCAAGGTCGCGTGCACCCATAGCTAAGCGCACGGGAATACCTTTCAACTCGTATTCGGCAAATTTCCAGCCCGGTTTTTTGTTGTCCGAATTATCGTACTTTACACTGATACCCAGTGTTTTAAGTTTTGCGACAATCCCTGCTGCCTTTTCATTGATTTGCGTAAGCTGTTCTTCCGTTTTATATATCGGAACGATAACAACCTGACAGGGAGCCAGTTTGGGAGGAAGCACCAGACCGTTATCATCCGAATGGGTCATAATCAACGCACCTATCAGGCGCGTGGAAACGCCCCAGGACGTCGCCCATACATATTCCTCCTTATTTTCCTTATTGATAAATTTCACATCGAAAGCTTTCGCGAAATTCTGTCCCAGAAAATGCGTCGTACCTGCCTGCAATGCTTTCCCGTCCTGCATTAATGCTTCAATACAGTACGTATCCAGAGCGCCGGCAAAACGTTCATTGATTGATTTCAACCCTCTAACGACCGGAATGGCCATAAAGTTTTCAACAAAATCGGCATATATGTCGAGTATTCTCATGGTTTCTTCTTCTGCCTCTTCGCGTGTCGCATGAGCGGTGTGCCCTTCCTGCCAGAGAAACTCGGCCGTCCGCAGAAACAGTCGCGTACGCATCTCCCAGCGCATGACGTTCGCCCACTGGTTGACCAAAATGGGAAGATCGCGGTATGAATGAATCCAGTTCTTATACGTATTCCATATAATTGTTTCCGATGTGGGACGGATAATCAGTTCTTCCTCCAGCTTTGCCGCCGGGTC
This sequence comes from Tannerella sp., assembly GCA_031282485.1. Taxonomy (GTDB): domain Bacteria; phylum Bacteroidota; class Bacteroidia; order Bacteroidales; family Tannerellaceae; genus Tannerella. The sequence goes on from JAITDQ010000329.1 coordinate 5,686, forward strand.
GACAATCACGCCGGAACCGTCGGCTGCATTTTTCAACCTGTAGTGCGTAACAACCGCACATTCTTTGGCAAAACCTTCCACATGGTCGGCCTCACGACTTAGAAACGATTTCGGTATCAACAGCGGGAAATAAGCGTTCTGATGTCCCGTTTCCTTAAACATATCGTCCAATATCCGTTGCATTTTTTCCCAAATGGCGTATCCGTAAGGTTTTATAACCATACAGCCGCGCACGGCGGAATTTTCGGCCATATCGGCTTTTATCACCAGATCCTGATACCATTGCGAATAATTTTCGCTTCGTGAAGTAAGTTCTTTTAATTCTTTTGCCATAAATATAAATCGTTTAATACTGTTCTTTTTCGTTGGGAAAATTCCCGTCTTTCACATCTTTAATATAAGCTTGTACAGATTCCGTTATGATTTCGTAAAGATTCGCATACCGGCGCAGGAAACGGGGTGAAAATTCTTGATTTATGCCGAGCATGTCGTGCATGACAAGCACTTGTCCATCGGCATACTTTCCTGCTCCGATGCTTATTGTCGGTATGGTGAGTCTTTCCGAAACCTGCCGGGTCAACTGTGCCGGGATTTTCTCCAGTACAATGCCGAAACAGCCCAGTTCTTCGAGTAAATGAGCATCATCAATCAGTTTGCGTGCTTCGATTTCTTCGCGGGCGCGGACGGCATACGTCCCGAATTTGTTGATCGATTGCGGCGTAAGTCCCAGATGTCCCATAATGGGGATACCGGCACAAAGTACTCTTTCGATGGATTCGCGTATCTCGGAACCGCCTTCCATTTTGATACAGTCGGCATGTGTTTCCTTCATGACACGGATTGCCGAAGCTAACGCTTCTTTTGAGTTTCCCTGATAAGTGCCAAAGGGTAAATCAACGATTACAAGTGCACGTTTGACGGCTTTCATCACCGATTTTCCGAGAAAAATCATTTGATCCAGCGTTATCGGGAGCGTTGTTACGTTTCCTGCGACGACGTTCGACGCCGAATCTCCGACAAGTATCACGTCGATTCCGGCCTGGTCGATAATTTTAGCCATAGAATACTCGTAAGCCGTTAACATGGATATTTTTTCTCCTCGCTGTTTCATTTCGAAAAGACGGTGAGTCGTCACTTTCCGATTATCATCTTTCAATGCTGTTGACATATTTTTTATTTTTTACGGTGCAAAGATAATGCTTGCCGGGTGGAATACAAAATAAACTTATTCATTTTTACTTTCCCCTTCACCATAACCGGTTATTATTGTTAAAAAGTTCTTTGAGAGCGATGATTTGTTTTCTTGTGAGCACTTTGGCAAAAAACCCGTTTTCATGGCGTCTCAGGTGATGAAAATCAGAACCCGTATAATCATAATACCCGTTTTTTAAGAGCCTGTCTGCTTTTTTTTTGGCACTTTCACCGTATGCACCCGTCAGCGAAAGGTAATTCAGTTGGAAAAAGACGCCCTGTTTTTTAAGATATTTATAATCATGA
>JAITDQ010000336.1 GCA_031282485.1 Tannerella sp.
CAGGAAAATGCGGACATGATGTTCAACAGCGCCATGATCTACGAATTTGCCGCCCTCCGCCGCTATGCCGAACCGATCCTGAACGAAGTCTCGGAATCGGACGAAGAATATGCGGAAGCCTGGCGCCTGCTCCGTTTCCTCAAATATTTCAACCACATCCCCGAAGACGACCTCCCGGGAACATCGCTGCTCAGAGAATTTCTGGGAGGCGGAAAGTTTAAATAACCGGATCAGTGACCGGTTGTCAGTGGTTAATTATTAATTGTTAATTGTTAATTATTAATTGCCAACCGTTAATTGTCAATTAAAACAGAATTGAAACAGAATCTATTTTTGCGGAAAAAATATTAAATTCTATCTTTGTTCGATTATTTGCTATATATTTGGAGGCCGTTTTTCATTTGAACAAATTGAATATCATGAAAACGGGATTTGAATATCTATGCCGACGGAAAATTGATTTGCGGAGTTCTATATTACGATAGTATTAAAATTAATATATATGTGGACATGAAATGGAAATATTTTGCAGGATTATTTATTATTGCGGGATTGACCGGCTGCGGACAAAGTGACGGCAAAAACAAAGAAGAAAAGGAAGAATCCGTCGAAACGGTTCTCCCGACCGAGGAAACGGTGGTGTATACAGAAACGCTGCGCACCGTCGATTTCGAGCACGAACTCGTCAGCAACGGGCGGATAAGTGCGCAGCAGGTTGCGGAGTTGCAGTTCGCATCCGCGTCGTCGGCGGGGAATGTGCCGGTACGCATTTTTGTAAAGAACGGCGACCATGTCGTGGAAGGCGATGCAATAGCCATGCTCGACACGTTTCAGATTTCAAACAGTTACAGGCAGGCCGAAGATAACCTGCAAAAGGCGTACCTCGAATTGCAGGACGTGCTCATCGGACAGGGATATGCTATCGGCGATTCGGCGGCCATACCGCCCGAAATGCTCCGCCTGGCTTGTATCCGGAGCGGATACAACAGCTCGAAAATACAGTATGACCTCGCGAAATACAATCTTGATAACGCCGTCCTCCGCACACCCATTGCAGGCACCGTCACCAACCTTTTCTCAAAACCGTACTGTGCAGTCAATACCGCCGAACCGTTCTGCACGGTCATCAACGAAGGAAAGCCGGAAGTCGACTTCAATATCCTCGAAAACGAACTGCCGCTGATTCAAACGGGCGACCGGGTCATGATTCAGTCCTATGCCTCGCCCGACATCGAATCCACAGGGAATATCGCAAACATAAACCCGAGCGTCGACAAGGAAGGAACGGTAAGGGTAAAAGCTTACGTCCGGCCTCATCCGAAAATATTCAACGGGATGAACGTCCGCATCAGCGTCTTCCGCTCTTTAGGCCAACAGTGGGTGATACCGAAATCGGCGGTGGTGCTGCGCACCGGCAAACAGGTCGTTTTCGTCTATAAAGACGGCCAGGCGGCGTGGAACTATGTCACAACCGGTCTGGAAAACGCTACACACTACACCGTGACAAGCAAAACGCTCCAGGAAGGCGACGAAATCATAATTAACGGAAACGAACATCTGGCAGACGGGACAAACGTTAAAAAAGCTGACGACTGACCGCGCACTACAAACACGACTGACACATGGTTAAATTCTTAATACAACGTCCTATCGCCGTGCTCATGGCGTTCCTTGCCTTGGTGATTATCGGGCTTATCACCTATTTCACGCTTCCCGTCTCGCTGCTCCCCGACATCCCGATCCCGGATATTACCGTGCAGGTGTCGATGCCCAACAGTTCGGCGCGGGAAATGGAAAATACCGTGGTCACCTCGCTGCGCCGGCAACTGATGCAGGTCACCCGGCTGCGGGACATACGAAGCGAAACGCGCGACGGCAGCGCCCAAGTGAACCTGCGCTTCAATTACGGCACAAACATAAACCTCGCCTTCATTGAGGTGAATGAGAAAATCGACGCGGCGATGAATTACATGCCGCGCGACCTCGAACGGCCGCGCGTCATCAAGGCCAGCGCAACCGACATCCCTGTCTTTTACCTGAATCTCACCCTGAAGAACGACGAGAAATACGGCAAAACGGACACCGAACGCTTCCTCGCCGTCAGCGAATTTGCCGAATCGGTGATAAAACGCCGGATAGAACAGCTGCCCGAAGTCACAATGGTCGACGCGACCGGTATCGTGGCAAGCCAAGTGCAGATAACGCCCGACATGAACAAGCTGGAGATAGCCGGCATCACCCTCGCGGACATAGAATCGGCTATCGCCAACAATAACATCGAAGCCGGTAGTATGATTATCCGCGACGGATATTACGAATACAACGTCAAGTTCTCGTCCCTGCTCCACAGCGCCGAAGATATCGGGAACATCTACATCCGCCGCGCCGACCGTATTTATCAGATGAAAGACCTGTGCGCGGTGCGGGTGACGCCCGAAGAAGAACGCGGGTTCTCAATCGTGAACGGCAAACGGGCGGTGACGCTCGCTATCATCAAGCAGTCGTCCGAGAATATGGAGAACCTTAAAAAGGCTCTTAATTCCACGATTGCCCATTTCCGTTCGCTCTACCCCGAAATCGAGTTTACCGTGAACCGCAACCAGACGGAGCTTCTGGATTATACCATTTCGAACCTCAAGGACAACTTCCTGCAGGGCTTCATCCTCATCTGCCTCGTGGCTTTCCTTTTTATCGGGGATATCAAATCGCCTGCCGTTATCGCAGTCAGCATGATTGTATCGCTCATCATGTGTTTCCAGTTTTTTTATTTCTTCGACAAGTCACTCAACATCATATCGCTGTCGGGACTTATTCTGGCGCTTGGTATGATGATTGACAATTCGATCATCATTACCGAAAACATAAGCCAGTACCGCGAACGGGGGGATTCGCTCGAAGATGCCTGCATAAAAGGGACGACGGAGGTCATCACGCCCATGTTAAGTTCGACGCTGACGACGATCGCGGTCTTCCTGCCGCTTATTTTCCTTAGCGGCATCGCGGGCGCCATTTTCGTTGACGAGGCGTTCTCCGTTTCGGCCGGTCTGCTGGTTTCCTATTTCACGGGAATCATGCTTTTGCCCGTTCTGTACAAGCTTGTCTATTCGAAAACTTTTATCAAACGGGATTTGGGGAAAAGCATCCGACGGTATCAGGAACGCGGGAATCGGAGTCTTTTCCGGTGGTACGACCGCCTGATTGAGTTCACGTTCGCACACAAAACGCTTAATGTGATTATCATCATCATCGTATTCCCTGTCTGTGCGTTAATGTTTAAGGTCATCCCCAAGACGGGTATGCCGCTGGTAGACCAAGTGGAACTGCTGACGCATATCGACTGGGGCGAGAATATCCATATCGACGAAAACCGGCAGCGCATGAACGACCTGTGCCGCGAGATCGATTCGCTGACGCTGGAACACTCCGTCTACGCAGGCCGCCAGCAGTTCATACTGGATAACGAACGGAAGATGTCGCCGTCCGAAAGCGAACTGTACATAAAAGCGGAAAACGCACGCATGGCTCAGGAGTGCCGGGAAATAATATACAACCGGATACGAAACCGGTACCCGCTGGCGACGACATCGTTCGCACCGCCCGAAACGGTCTTCGAGAAGATTTTCGTCACGGGCGAATCTACCCTCGTGACGGAACTCTATCCGCGGAACAGGAACAGTACGCCCGAACCCGAAGAAATACGCAGTATGGAAAAACGGCTGGAAGAACTGTCGGGGGAACGTTCCGAAGGCGTCACGTTCGACAGGGAAATAAATATCCATATCGACCGCGAAAAACTGCTCCTTTACAACGTTCATTACAACGAGATATACCGCCTGCTCCGGACGGCGTTCCGCGACAACGAAGTCGCCACGCTGCGCTCCTTCCAGCAATACCTCCCGATAACGATTGCCGGCGAAGAACAGACGATAACCGATGTGATTAACAAAACGCTTGTGCGTACGAACGCTTCGGCATCGGCATCGGCGTCGACGGAACAGCGACGGCTGCCTTTAAGTTCGTTCGTCACCGTCGTTTCGACGGAGGGTTTGAAAACCATTGTGGCGGGCAAGAACGGGGAATACATTCCCGTTTCATACCGGAGCGTCAGGGATGTCGAAACGCTGATGAAAAAGACAAAAGAGGAAGTGACTGCCACGAAATCGTGGGATGTGAACTTTTCCGGCGCTCATTTCTCGAATAAGAAGATGATTAACGAGCTTGCCGTCGTACTGATTATTTCCATTTTGCTGATGTATTTCATCCTTGCCGCGCAGTTTGAGAGTTTCCTGCAACCGCTTATCGTATTGATTGAGATTCCGGTAGACGTGGCGGTCGCGCTCGTCTGCCTCTGGCTGTTCGGGCACACACTCAACCTGATGAGCGCTATCGGTATTGTCGTGACCTGCGGTATCATTATAAACGATTCCATCCTGAAGATTGACATGATAAACGACCTGCGCAAGGAGGGCGTCCCGCTTATGGAGGCTATCCATACGGCCGGGCACCGCCGTCTCAGGGCGATTATCATGACGTCGTTGACTACCGTCATCGCCATGGTGCCGATGATGTTTGCCGGCGACCTCGGGTCGGAGATTCAGAAACCGCTCGCCCTGGCGATGATTTCGTCAATGCTTGTGGGTACGATTGTAAGTCTTTACATCATACCGCTTGTGTATTGGAGAATATACAAAAATAAATAAATGGTTAGTGGTTAGTGGTTAATGATTAATGGTTAATGGTTAATGGTTAATGGGGCAGGGTGTCTTCCTAATGCTTGGCAGGGTGTTTTACTAACGCTTGGAAAGGGGGCTTCCTAATGCTTGGAAAGGTGCTTTACTAATGCTTGGCAGGGTGCTTTACTAATGCTTGGAAAGGTGTTTTCCTAATGCTTGGAAGAGTGTCTTCCCAATAAGGGGGCTGCGTAACGTCCGGTTTAGGGGGTTGCCCTGACGCCGGAAGAATGAAACTTTAAGACGGGGCTTGTTGAATTATACCTGCCCTGTTCATGCATGATAGAGTCAATATAAATTAAGATAAAGCTATGAGAAATTATGTTTTGATATTACTTCTTTTTTTGTTTGCTGTGTCCGTGAGATTCACAGTGCAGGCGCAGGAACCGGAAGTCCGCAGGATTGTACCGGTAGCGCCGGCGCAGGGTAACACCCGTACGGAATTTCCGGAAACGAATGTGCGCACGCCGGGAGGAGCGGCCGTGACGCTCACGCTCGAACAGACCATTGTTCTGGCAGCCGACAGCTCGCTCGAAGCCTTCCGCTCGAAGAACGTCTACATGTCGAGCTACTGGGCATACCGCGCTTTCAAGGCAGCCCGCCTGCCCAGCCTGACGCTCAACCTCACGCCGGGACAGTACGACCGCACGATTATCAAACGTTACGATTCGGATGCAAACATGGATATATACCGCCAGCAACAAGCTTTCGAGGCGTATGGCGGTCTGTCGGTCGTACAAAATTTCGACGCGCTCGGAGGTACGTTTTTCCTGAACAGCAATATTGATTACCTCCGCAATTTCGGCGACAAAACGGATACGCAGTTTACTTCCATACCCGTTCGCATCGGCTACCAGCAAAACCTTTTAGGATACAACATCTTCAAATGGGAAAAGAAAATAGAGCCGCTAAAGTACGAAAAGGCAAAAAAACAACTCATACGCGACCTCGAAAACACGGCCTCTCTGGCGGCGGAATATTTCTTCAACTTAGCCATGGCGCAGGCCGAATACGACCTCGCCGTCGAAAACTTGCGCAACACGGACACGCTCTACCGCATCGGCGAAGAACGCAGCCGGATAGCCGCCATAAACCAGTCCGACCTGCTGACGTTGCAGCTCGACCGTATCAACGCCGGAAACACCCTCAAAAGAGCCGATATCGACCTCAAACGCGCCATGTTTGCACTGACATCGTTTCTGGATATGGATAAAAACACACAGATACGCCTCCGGCTGCCGAGTTATCCGAAATCCATGGACGTATCCGCCGACAAAGCGCTCGTCGAAGCCCGTAACAATAACCCCGACCTGCTGGGATACAAACAGAATATCATCGAAAGTCAGCAGTTGGTCGACAGGACTAAAAAGGAATCCATGTTCAACGCCTCCGTATCGGCCAGCATCGGGTACAATCAGGTAGCCACGTCGTTTTCCGACGTTTACCGCGACCCGATACGCCAGGACATCGTCGCGTTAAGTATTTCCATCCCGCTCATCGACTGGGGCGTACGGCGCGGGAGATACAACATGGCTAAAAACAACCTGAACGTGACGGAAATAGCGGCGCGCCAAGGTGAAGCAAAAATAGAAGAAGACGTGATTATGACGGTCGGGGATTTCAACATACAGAAAGACCTCATATCATCCGCCGAAGAAGCCCTGGTGATTGCCGACAAGGCGTATGCCCGGACGCGGCAGCAGTTCATGATCGGCAAAGCGGACATAAGCTCGCTGACGCTTTCGCGCCAGCGCCAGCAGGACGCCATGCGCAATTATATCTACGCCCTCGAAAACTACTGGATCAGCTATTATAAAATACGAAAACTCACTTTATATGACTTTGAATATGACCTGCCGATTTCGGAAACCGTCAACGGCAGGATTTTCGACGGGATGTAACGCAGTACCGGAGCCGGAGGAAAAACAATGAAAGAGAAGTTACACATATCATCCTTTACCGTTATCGTGGCATTTGTGGCGGTATCGCTGGTTGGCTTGGCCGTCATACCGTCGCTGACGGTCAAACTGTCGCCTTCGCGCACACTGCCCAGCCTGACCGTCAGCTTCAACATGCCCGGCAATTCGGCGCGTATCGTCGAAATGGAAGCGACGTCGAAACTCGAAGCGATGCTTGCACGCATCAACGGCGTGAGAAATATCCGCTCGACGTCGGGCAATAACTACGGACGCATAACGATTGAACTCGACAAACACGCCTCCATGGACATGGTGCGCTTCGAAGCCTCGACCATCATCCGCCAGACATGGCCGAGCCTGCCCGCAGCCACCTCCTATCCGGTGATTAACGTAAACCGTCCCGACGAAGAATCGGCGCGCCCGTTCCTCGTCTACAACATCGACGCCATGGTCTCGCCCATCATCATACAGCAGTATGCGGAAGAACACATAAAGCCCGTCCTTGCGCAGATACCGGGCATCTACAAAATAGACGTATCGGGCGCAACGCCCATGGAATGGATGCTCGAATATGACATAAGCCGGTTAGACGCCCACGGCATCACAACCGGTAACATAAGGGAAGCCCTCGATTCATACAACAGGAAGGAAGCCCTCGGAATGGCGCTGGTAGAGACCGAATCTTCCGGGAAAAACTACATGCGCCTTTCGCTGGTGACGGGCGACGACAAACAGCAGAAAGGCTTCCATGCGGAAGATATATTCCTGCCCGACAGCAAAGGCCGGATGATACGCCTCGACCGGCTCGTCACCGTGACCCACCGCGAAGAACCGCCGACAAGCTATTACCGCATCAACGGCCTCAATTCCATTTACATGTCGCTCACCGCCACGGAAGACGCCAACCAGCTGCGCCTGAGCAAAGCCGTCAAAAACGAACTGGCGCAGATTGTGCAACTGCTGCCCAAAGGCTACGAAATGCACATCAATTACGATGCAACGGAGCATATCGAAAACGAACTTAACAAAATCTACATCCGCACGTTCCTGACCATACTTATCCTCCTTGTCTTCGTCTTCCTGACGACGTTCAACGTCCGTTACCTGCTGCTCATCATACTCAGTCTGTTTTTCAACATAGCCATTGCGTTTATTTTCTACTACATGACGGGTCTGGAAATACAGATTTATTCACTCGCGGGCATCACCATATCGTTGAGCCTGATTATCGACAATACCATCATCATGGCCGACCATTACATGCGCAAACGCAACCTGAAAGTATTCATGTCGATACTCGCCGCGACGCTTACATCCATAGGCGCCCTCGCGATGATATTCTTCCTGAACGAAAAGATACGGCTGAACCTGCAGGATTTTGCATCCGTTGTGATGATAAACCTCACGGTATCGCTCGCCGTTTCGTTGCTGCTCGTCCCCTCGCTGATGGAAAATATAAAAATAAAAAGAAAACCGGTACGCATAAGGTTCAGGCGGATACGCTATTCTCCCCAAAAGGCGGTACTGTTTTTCAACAGAATTTATTTCAGGACGATACGGTTCCTGTTGCGATTTCGCCCCGTCGCATTAGTAATATTAGTTTTCGCGTTCGGTCTTCCCGTCTTTATGATACCGGAGAAGGTGGGAGGCAGCGGAAAGTGGGCTGAAATGTATAACGGCATTGTATCGTCCCAGAATTTTAAGGAAAAAGTACGCCCGATTATTGAGAAATCGCTTGGCGGCACGCTCCGCCTGTTTGTGCAGAAAGTTTACAACGGCAGCTACTTCACGCGCAACGACGAAATGGTGCTGTCAATCTCCGCCTCGATGCCCAACGGCACGACCATGCAGCAGATGAACCGGCTCATACAGCAAATGGAAAGTTACCTGAGTCAGTTTAAGGAAATACGCCAGTTCCAGACAAGCATATCCAATCCGCGCCGTGCGAATATACGGGTTTTATTCACAAAAGAGGCGGAAAGAAGCGGCTTCCCTTACCAGCTTCGAAACAACGTCGTATCGAAAGCCCTGCAGCTGGGCGGCGGAAGCTGGAGCGTTTACGGGCTTCAAGACCAGGGATTCAATAACGATGTAAGGGAAATGGCCGGAAGCATGCGCGTAAATATTTACGGTTATAATTACGACGATCTGTATGCTCATGCCGGCGTGTTCCGGGACACGATGCTTACAAACCGCCGCATAAAAAATGTGTATATCAATTCACAGTTTTCGTGGTATAAAGATGATTACGTCGAATATATCTTCGACCTCAACCGCGAGCGCATGGCGGCCGAAAACATACGTCCGTACGAACTGTATGCGTCGATAAATCCCGTGTTCGGCCGCAACATAATGTGCGGATACGTCAACGGCGACGAACGGATTGAATACGTGAAAATGTCGTCGAAACAGAGCCGCCTCTACGACCTGTGGAGCCTCGCCAACATGGGTCGCCTGATGAACGGGAAATATTACAAAACCGGCGAATTTGCAACAATAGACAAAGCGCAAACGCCGCAGGACATCGTGAAGGAAAATCAACAGTACGTCCTGTGCCTGCAGTACGAATACATAGGCGCATCGCAGCAGGGGCAGAAATTTCTCGAACGCAAACTCAAGGAATTTAACGACAGCCTGCCGCTCGGATATTCCGCGGCAAACGATAACCGGTATTACTACTGGAGTTCGAAGGACAACAAACAGTATCTTTTCCTCGGACTGATTATCCTCGTCATCTTTGTCATGTCGTCCATACTGTTCAATTCCCTGAAACAGCCGCTTGCCATCATCTTTATCATACCGGTTTCGTACATCGGCGTATTCCTCACGTTCTACTGGTTCAAACTGAATTTCGACCAGGGCGGTTTCGCCTCGTTCATCCTGTTGTGCGGCGTGACCGTCAATGCGAGTATTTACCTTATCAACGAATACAACCAAATTCTGAAACGCAAACCGCACATGAACCCGGTAAAGGCATACATCAAATCGTGGAACATAAAAATCGTCCCCATCTTTCTGACTATTATATCGACCATACTCGGCTTCATCCCGTTCATGGTCGGGCTGGGTCGCGAAGCGTTCTGGTTTCCGCTCGCTGCCGGCACGATCGGCGGACTTATCATGTCATTTGCAGGAATTTTCCTTTACCTGCCGCTGTTCCTTCTAAAGAAAAAAGCTATCTTTGCCCCGCGATTCCGAAAAACCCGCAAATCAAAAAAAGCGGCTTTTGCAGAACCCCATTAACCACTAACCATTAACCATTAACCATTATGAAAATTCCTTTTCTAAAACAGATCGCCACACTTTTCTACGGGATGTACGGCGCAGACATACATCGCTTGGCATTTGTCTTTCCGAGCAGGCGGTCGGGTCTGTTTTTCCGCAAATACCTGTCGGAAGCAGCTGCCGGGCCTGTTTTCTCGCCTTCCATTCTGACGATAAGCGACCTTTTCCGAAAACTGAACCCGAAGCAGCAGGCCGACCGTATCAAACTTCTTTTCATGCTGTATGACATCTACATACGGCAAAGCGGTTCGGACGAAACGTTCGACGATTTTGTATATTGGGGCGAAATGCTCCTGAATGATTTTGATGATATTGATAAATACCTCGTCGATGCCCGTCAGTTATTCACGAATGTGACAGACCTTAACCGCATCGACAGGATGTTTACTTACCTTACATCCTCACAAATACAGGCCATACGTTCGTTCTGGTCATCCTTCGGGCAGGAAAGCG
>JAITDQ010000374.1 GCA_031282485.1 Tannerella sp.
TTAATACCGTGTCTTTCTCTCCGGGCATACTGATTCCCGAAATAAATCTTTGCGAAACGGCGTCCGTAAAATAGCTGTATACGGCATATCCTAAAAATGCAAAACTCAAAATAACAACAGATAAAAGAATCCGTTTCTCTATTTTTCTCTTCGGGTTGGAAACGTTTCCCTGCGGCTTTCCATTAACGGAAACGGGTTGTCGCAGAATCGTTTCGTCATCATCGCTGCCCGGTTTTAACGGTGAACGTCCATTGAGCACTTCCGTAAACTCGTCTTCCGCTGTATGTTTCGTTTCGATCAGGTTGTTTTCCGAAAATTCATACGGCGGAATATCTAAGGAAGCAAGCAATTCCTTCACTGCCTGATAGCGATCTTCGGGTTTCACTTCCATGGCTTTAAGAATCGCCTTTTCGGTTTTTTTCGTAATATTGGCGTTGTAAGACGACGGCGGAAGCATCGATTTGGTTGCCCGCAATATGGATTCGACGGGTATAACTCCCGTCAGAAGGTTATACATCGTAGCTCCCAGGGAATAAATATCGGGACAGGGGGAAAACGTTTGCGTACCTTCATCGTCATACTGCTCAATAGAAGCAAATCCTTTCGACAGGGTAAGGGTCGTCGTACTCGTTATCTGTTCATCAAGATCATACCGTTTACTTACCCCGAAATCAATAAGACGTGCATTGTCGTCCTTATCAATAAGGATATTACTGGGTTTGATGTCAAGATGTACGATATTTTTATCATGCACAAAATCGAGGGCGTTTCCTATCTGGTGAACATATCGGAGCAGCTTGTTTTCGGACAGTACGCCTTCCTTATCCAGCATATATTTAAGGGAGCATCCTTTTATATATTCCATGATGATATAGGCCGTATTGTTTTCTTCGAATACTTCCAGCACATTCACGATATGCGGGTGATGCACTTCCGACAGGATATTGGCTTCTTTTATCAGTTTTTCCTTGAATTTATCAAACAACCGCTCTCCCGTCGCGGAGTGAACTTTTACGGCACACGAATTCTTCTCGCGATAGCAATAGTCTTTAAAGAAATATTCCTTAATACAGACCGGCACTTTCGTTCTCATTGCGCCAAGTCCGCCTTTTACTACCGTATTCCATACGCCTAAATATGTTATACCAAAACCACCCTGGCCTATGGTATGCGTAAGCTGGTATTTCCCGTTCTGTAAAAAATATCCGTCAGGTAAATTCATAAATACTCCACGTACTATTAATTTCGCACAAAGATAATGTAAGTTGACGGGAATACAAAATAAACCTGTTTATTTTTTATTTGCACCCGTCCCGAAAGTGACCTTGACTCCGGGACGCAGCCGCAGCCCGGCTCCGGTTTTTTTAATCAAATTATATCAAAGAATAAAAAAAGGAAAGAATATACTGTCTGTATCCGGTTGTTTTTTGTACATTCTGAACGGATAATATGTAAAAGGAAAAATTATCCCTTGCCTCATCCGTACAATGTTCCACAATCGTATTCTTAACGGCTTCCGCACTCTGTCCCTGAGAAAAAAGGTTTTCCAGTTTTTCGTCCGTAAAACATTCGGTAACTCCGTCCGTACACATCAGGAACCGGTCGCCGGGCTGTATATCCGTAATGAGTTTCACGTCCGCACCGACCGAATGTTCCGAATCCATAACGGCTCTTGTTATGACGTTTTTCTGCGGGTGGACGGCCGCTTCTTCTTTCGTCAACTTCCCTAATTGTATCCACGAATTGACGAGCGAATGGTCTTCCGTTGCATAAATAATTTTTCCGTCACGAATGTGATATATCCGGCTGTCTCCTATATGTGCAATGGTAATGCCCGAAACGCCGACATACAGGAACGTCAGCGTCGTTGCCATGCCTTTTGCCTCCGGATGCTGTTTGACATATTCGTCGAAACGGGATTCCGTATAGAGGACGGCTTTGTTTATAAATTCTTCGGAGGGGTCGTCGCCTTCAAAGAAGGTATTAAAAAAAGTTTTGAACGAATCGCAGGCAAGCGCGCTGGCGACTTCGCCTCTTTCAGCTCCGCCTACACCGTCGCAAACCATAAAAAAGCGTCCGCCGGAATTTGCCAACTCCGATAACGGATAAATAAAGTCTTCGTTATTGTTACGCCCGCCCTTTTCTGTTGCCGCAAACGGTCTTTCTAATGTTATATTCATGGTCAAATATGGTTTTACTCATTAAAACGAACGATCGTACGTCCCATAACAATTTCATCATTGTTTTTCAGCACTACGATATCGCCGTTTCCAATACATTTTCCATTATATAACGTATTATTTTTACTGTTATTGTCCGACAGGCAATGAAAATATCCGCCTTTCGGATTTTTTTTAACTTCTATGCGCAGATGACTGCGACTCATCGTCTTATCATCTGTTTGTATGCAAATAGAGGCCGTAGAGACTTTCGCTCTGCGACCAACTATTGCAATTCCTTCGTTTAACTGAAATTCCTGCTGCGGTGTACCCGCATCGGGCAAAACGGTCAGGCGTCCTATCCCTTCCTTTTTTAATTTCGGCAAAACCACAAGTGTCTCTTCTTCAGAGTCACCACCAATCTTTTGTTCCAGATAAGATATCGGTATCTCCCGTTTGCATTTCGGACACTTAAAGGACACGATACCTTTCGGTATCTTGGTTTCATCAACTTTAAGTCCGACTTTACAATGCGGGCATTTGATAGGAATCATAAGATGATTGATACATCAGCTTCACTTATATCGGATGAATAGGAATCAATATCAAAATCATTGATCATATCCGTATCATCCATCGTAATGAAATCGGAACTGTCGTCCACAACCCCGTCGAGCTGAAAATCCACATCGAACGAATCATCTATCTGTACGAAATCCATATCCGTATTCACCGCATCATCAATATCGACAAAAACGGCATCACCTGTCGTAACCATATCGTTATCTAATGTAACGAATGTATATTCATCTTTCATACCTGTAATAATTAATATTCCGTTGCAAATATATTTAGATTCACAAGAATATGATACGGCTTGCATATCACATTTTCTTAATAACGGACAAAATCATGGGGATATTGTACGAATTTCAGTTTTTTATGTACAAATCAGGAACGAACCCATTTTGCCCTGCAGGAAGACACGGGGCAGTGCTTTTTATTACTCAACGATTCCCAGGGAATCTCTCCCAAAAACGTACCGCATTTCGGACACACGTAATCTATTTTAAACTGATTGGCAAGGCGTTGCAACTGTGCCGGTATCTTCGCGGCCTGACGCGCCCCGAAATAGATTCCTATCGTCGGCGCACATACGGCTAATATGAAACTGAATATGAACACGTTGTTATTCGCATGTCCCATGAATCCGAGAACAATCCCGACTACGCCGATTACGGCAAAAGGCAGCGACTGAAACAGCCTTGTCTTGAACTGGTTGCTTGACTGGATACGTATTTTTTCCTTGATATATTCGTCATATACGTTTTTAAGGCGTATAAATTCATCGCTGTAATCATTGTCCCGTTTCAGGATATCGTTCACCGTCAATGTGTATTTTGTGCCGAACGTAAGCTTGTCAGCCGCCGTGACGTATTTTTTCACAATCTGACAGTCGTTCACGAATGTCCCGTTCGTGGAGCCGAGGTCTTCCAGCAATAAATTTCCTTTTTCGTCCTGCGACAACAATGCATGGTAACGACTCACTTGCGGGTCGTTAATCACGAAATCATTATCCGCAGATTTTCCGATCTTAATTTTCATCATTTTCAATTTCTTTGGCCGAAGCGTCCTTGACGGCTCCCAAAACTTCGGCTTCCAGCGAATCCTTCAATGCTCTGAGCGGATCTTTCGGCACAGTCAGTTCCCGGGGTTTACCCTCGTTCGCCAGTAACAACAATTTCTGCTTGGGGAGGTTAATCTGCAATATATGCTTTTTATTGACGATATGACTTTTCCCCACCCGGATCAATATCGTGTTGAGATTGGATATTTGTGCTGTCAACATTTCTTCTATCTTACCGATATTAACGGCAAAAGTAAACTGAATACCTTCCGCCAGCAATAGCTTGGTATAATTCCTGTCTGCTTCAAAATATAAAATATGTTCAATATTTATACGCAACAGCTCATCACGCGTCTTTATCATCAAATACTTATCCATTTCAAATAGGGTATGTTATTAGTTTTTTTGTTATTTTTTTATGAATAGCAAAAGTACGTTTTTTTTATTAATCCGTCAAAATTATTCGGATATTTATTTTATTTTATTGCAGCACTCATCACTGCAACTGCTTCAAAATCTGCAAGAAAAACGGTTTTTATTTATTTTCCGGAATCCTGTTTTTCGCAACGGTAGCAATGAAGTCCTTGAGATAAAAGGGGTCGAAATAGGCCGTACTCTCAAAACGTTTTTCTTCAAACGTCTGTTCCGACAAGGTGGCCATGTCGGAAGCGAGGGGATAAATATCTTCGATAAACGAGGCGTTTGGCGACTGTATTACATCTTTACACTTGGCGGCGCCATTGCCGAAAAAAAAGACTTTCCGTTTTTCCAGGAACGACGCATACGTCTCTGCCGTGACAATATCGGCTCCCGTATCCCGCACTTTCCGAAGCGAGCGATCGTATATCGCAGCGTAAACTTCCATGCGGCGGGCATCTATCATAGCGCACAGGAGCGATTCCGGCAAATCCTTATCCGGCGGAATCCGTTTCGCCGCTTTTGATGCCATTATATATAATGTAGGGATACTCAGCAAAGGCACATTCCAGCCGAAACAGAGACCTTTCGCCATGGAAACGCCTATCCTCAAACCGGTATAAGACCCCGGACCGCTGCTGACCGCCACCGCTTCTATCGCCAAACCCCGACATTTCGCTTCTTTCACAGCCTCCTCCACAAAAACGCCCAGCAATGAAGCGTGGGAAGGGCCGTCGAACGACGTCTTTTCAAATACTGTTTTTCCTTTTTCGGACAGCGCTACGGAACAAACCGCAGTAGCTGTTTCCATGTTGATGATTGCCATAATAAACGATTTTTGAGCGACAAAAGTACATATTAATATTTATAAGAAAACAATTTAACCGGCAATTATTACCT
>JAITDQ010000007.1 GCA_031282485.1 Tannerella sp.
GACATCCTTTCCCGTAATTGTACAAATCGTATCATTCGTAATTACAGTATCAATTTTAGAAATACCCTCGATAATCGTCCATTCAACCGACTTATCCGCCGCATCAGGCGGAAAAACAATAGCTGTCAAGTTCTTCGTACTGTCCACGCCTAACGTTATGGTGCCCTGATCCAACTTAACGCCGGTAACAATCTGCGCCTTCACGTTTATGAAAAAAAACGCCGATAACGCAAGCACAAGACATATTCCTTTTATATTCTTTATTTTCATAATTGCTATTTTTTAGTAATAAAACACCCAAGCTAACTCATATACACTCATGCTAACTCATACTCTTTTTAATTTTGTTTATTTCGCAAAGATACAACAATAACAAAATAAAAAATGCCGCCAAAGGAATTTAAAACAATATTTCACATAAAACTATCCAATCA
The DNA here is from genome assembly GCA_031282485.1 of Tannerella sp. Lineage (GTDB taxonomy): Bacteria > Bacteroidota > Bacteroidia > Bacteroidales > Tannerellaceae > Tannerella. The sequence goes on from JAITDQ010000007.1 coordinate 435, forward strand.
GCCCCATTATTCATAATTATAGATGCTGAATTAATCTATGTTTGTATTAAAAAAGGAATTTTTCAACAGATTTTTTAACAACTATTTCTCTCCCAAATATATCTGTTTCAGTATTTTTACATGATCGGCGTAAGGAGGGAAGAGGGGTGACGGCTCGTCCGTTAAAGCCCTGTTGAGGATGCATTTCTTATGCGAAAATGTTTCGATGCTCCATTTTCCCTGGTAAAAACCATGACCGCTGTTTCCCACGCCGCCAAACGGGAGGTTTGTGTTAAGCATGTGCATCAGTGTGGCGTTAATGCAGCCGCCGCCGTATGAAACGCGGTTGATAATCAGGTTTTCTACCTCCTTATCCGTAGTATAAAGGTACAGCGCAAGAGGTTTTTCGCGTCCGGCAAGCGTTTTTACAATCTCGTCGACGTTTTCGAACGTCAGCACGGGCAGTATGGGGCCGAAGACTTCTTCCTGCATGATTTTACTCTCCCACGTGATTCCGTCGATGATCGTCGGCGACATAAACAGCCGGCTTTCGTCCGTTTCGCCGCCGAAGACGATCGTTCCCTCTTTCATCAGCTCCTGCAACTGTTCGAAGCGGCGTTTGTTGATGATCCGGCCAAAGTCGGCGTTGTTTTTAATATCCTCGCCGTAAAAGGCTTTAATCTGATTTTTAAGCGCTTCGACAAGCCGCTCCTTTACCTCTTTATGAACCCAGATATAATCGGGGGCGACACAAGTCTGTCCCGCATTAATGAACTTACCCCAGCAAATGGATGCTACCGAACGCCCGATGTCCGCCGATTTATCGACAATACAGGGACTTTTCCCTCCGAGTTCGAGCACCGTCGGGGTCAGATACCGGGCTGCGGCCTGCGCAACGATGCGGCCTACGTTCGAGCTTCCCGTATAGATAATGAAGTCAAAGCGTTCTTTCAGCAACTCGGTTGTTCCCTCAACGCCACATTCTATCGCGACGCAGTATTCTTCATCGAAAGCGGTGTTGATAATATCAGCCAGCGCTTTCGACGTGGCCGGAGCAACTTCCGACGGTTTGACGACACAACAGTTTCCGGCGGCCAATGCGCCTACCAGCGGCTTAAAACAAAGTACGAAAGGATAGTTCCATGTGTTGAGAATCAATACCGTCCCATAAGGTTCGTAATAAATCCTGCTTTCCGCCTGCCCAAACAGCGGGGACGTTCCGACGTCTACGGGCTTTGTCCACGATTCCAGATTTTCGACCGCACAGTCTATTTCATCAATCATGGCCGTCACTTCCGTCGCAAATGCTTCAAATTCGCATTTCCTCAAATCTTTATAAAGAGACGCCTCCACATCCTTATGTTTGTCGATTACGACCCGGCGAAGTTTTTTTAACTGTTCGATCCGAAACGCTACATCACGTGTTTTACCCGTAGCAAAAAATACCTTCTGTTTTTCAAGAAATTGTTTATAATCAGACATTTTATTGATTTTTTAAGTTTATTTCCGACGTAAAGATACATATTTTTTCTAAAAAATATTCATAAAGCCTTTTTATTTCGCATGTATTAAACCTTTTCTTACTCCGACAGTCATATCCTATCATATTTATTATAATTACAATAACAGCAAAACGGTATGACTAAACCGATAAGATGGATTTTGACAGGTATTATCCTGTTATTCATAGCGGGAATAATTTTATATCCCCGTCTCAAAAACCGGGCAGAACCGGAAGAAAGAGCTGCAATGTCCGCGCGGGCTCCTTCGCAAAGACGATTGCCTTTAAGTATTAATGCCGTAATCATGAAGAAACAGTCGCTTACGGACAGGATAATCAGTACGGGCATCACGATTCCGGATGAAGAGGTCGATTTGTCTTTCGAATCGTCCGGTAAAATCGTCAGTATTCATTTTATTGAGGGCACTCATGTGAAAATGGGAGATTTGCTGGCCAAAATTAACGACAAACCGCTGCAGGCGGAATTGAAAAAGCTGGAAGCGCAGATTCCCTTAGCCAAAGAGCGCGTGTTCCGCCAGGGAACGCTGCTCAAAAAAGATGCGGTGAGCCAGGAAGCTTACGAACAGGTAACGACGGAACTGGATAAACTCATGGCCGATATAGAACTCGTAAAAGCCAGAATACTTCAAACCGAACTGCGTGCGCCGTTCGACGGGATCATCGGTTTGCGCCTCGTGAGCGAAGGGGCTTATGTCACGCCGGCGACCATTGTTGCCAACCTGACGAAAATAAGCCCGCTGAAAATAGAATTTTCCATTCCGGAAAGTTATGTTTCGGAGGTTTCGGACGGCACCGACATTGTATTTTATATGGAGGCATCGAACAGGATGATGCAGAAATACAGCGCCAGAGTTTATGCCGTAGAAGGCAAGGTTTCGCTGGAGACTTACACGTTGAAAGTGCGCGCGACTTACCCGAATACAAACGAAGCGATCCTGCCGGGACGGTTCGTGTCCGTCGAAATAACCAAGCGTGAAATCAAAGATGCACTGGCGGTGCCGAGCGAAGCGATTATACCCGAAATGGGGAAAAATATTGTGTATGTGTATAATAACGGCGAAGCAAAATCGACGGAAATTATTACCGGGCTGCGTACGGAAAGCCATGTACAGGCGCTCGAAGGACTTATGCCCGGCGATACCGTTATCACGACAGGTGTGATGCAACTGCGTACGGGAATGAAAGTCAGCATTGATAACCTGAAAGAAGAATAAGTATGGCGAATATTTCCGAATTAAGTATTAAACGCCCGGTTTTAGCTACCGTAACCGTGCTCGTCATACTGCTGTTCGGTATGATCGGTTACAAGTCGCTCGGCGTGCGCGAATATCCGAGCGTCGATCGGCCTGTTATTTCCGTGAATACTTCCTATCCCGGAGCAAATGCCGAAGTAATCATGAACCAGATTACGGAGCCGCTGGAGCAAAACATCAACGGTATCCCCGGCATACGTTCGCTCAGCAGCGTCAGCAGCCAGGGGAACAGCCGTATTACCGTAGAATTTGAGCTTTCGGTCGACCTCGAAACGGCGGCTAATGACGTGCGCGACAAAGTATCGCGCGCTCAGCGTTACCTTCCGCGCGACTGCGACCCGCCCACCGTATCAAAAGCCGACGCCGACGCTACCCCAATCATGCAGATAGGTATCCGCAGCAGCCGTCGTTCGCTTATGGAACTGACCGAGATTGCCGAACTGACCGTAAAAGAACGCCTGCAGACCATTCAGAATGTCAGCGCCGTGGAAATATGGGGGCAAAAACGTTATTCGATGCGCCTGTGGCTCGACCCCGTCAAAATGGCCGGCTACGGGATAACGCCGCTCGACATAAGAAATGTGGTAGACGAGGAAAACGTGGAACTCCCGTCGGGTAGTATCGAAGGAAATACGGTGGAACTGTCGATCCGTACAATGGGTTTGATGCATACGGCGAAGGAATTTAACGACCTCATTGTTAAAGAAAGTAATAACAATATCGTCCGTTTTAAGGATATAGGCCAGGCGGAACTCTCGCCGGAAGACATAAAAAGTATCATGAAGCGTAACGGCGAACCTATGGTAATCAATGTCATCATCCCGCAGCCGGGAGCGAATCATATCGAAATAGCGAACGAAGCTTACGTGCGTATCGAACAACTTAAAAAAGACCTGCCGGAAGACGTAACGATTGAGATGATTTACGACAATACGCAGTTTATCCGTGCATCCATAAGCGAAGTGGAAGAAACTATTTATGTGGCGTTTATCCTCGTTGTTCTGGTTATATTCCTTTTCCTCCGCGACTGGCGCGTTACGCTTATTCCCGTGGTTGTCATACCGGTATCGTTAGTCGGGGCGTTTTTCGTCATGTTTATTGCAGGGTTTTCTATTAACGTACTGACGATGCTGGCGATTGTATTGTCCGTCGGATTGGTTGTCGACGATGCGATTGTCGTAACGGAGAATATATATGTACGCATTGAGCGCGGCATGACGCCTCGTGAAGCCGGAATAGAAGGCTCGAAAGAGATATTTTTTGCCGTAGTATCCACGACTATCACGCTTATTGCCGTGTTCATACCGATTGTGTTTATGGAAGGCATGACGGGACGCCTGTTTAAGGAGTTCAGTGTCGTGATTGCGGGTTCCGTGGGTATTTCGGCTTTTGTGGCGCTGACTTTCACGCCCATGCTGGCGACGAAACTGCTGAAACGCCGTGAGAAGAAAAACTGGTTATACCGGAAAACCGAACCTTTTTTCGAAGGATTAAATCATCTTTATTCCCGGTCGCTGAACGCTTTCCTGTTGAAAAAATGGATTTCAATACCGATTGTGCTGCTTTTGTCAGGCTCCATTGTTTATTTGTGGCAGAAAATACCTTCGGAACTTTCGCCCATGGAAGACCGCTCCCAAATATCAATCAGCATCCGGGGACCGGAAGGCGCTACGTACGAATTTATACGTGACTTTTCGGAAAAACTGGAGCAGATTGCCGATTCCATCGCCTACGAAAAAAGCGCAACAACGACGCGTGCATTCGGATCTTCGGGATTTATCACCGTCATACTGCCGGATATACGGGCGCGTGAACGCTCGCAAATGGAAATAGCCGAACTGCTTTCGGCCGAAGTCAGGAAAGAAACGCTGGCCAGGGGGTTTGTTCAGCAACAGTCTACTTTCGCCGGCGGACGCGGGGGTATGCCTGTTCAATATGTATTGCAGACTACGAATATCGAAAAACTGGAGGAGTTTTTGCCTGAATTTATGCTTAAAGTAAGCGAAAGTCCCGTTTTTCAAATGGCTGATGTAAACCTGAAATTTACAAAACCGGAAGTACGCATGGAAATCAACCGCGACAAAGCGGCGCTGCTCGGCGTAAGCACCCGGAATATCGCCCAGACGCTGCAATATGCGCTGAGCGGTCAGCGCATGGGGTATTTCTACATGAACGGCAAACAGTACCAGATACTGGGCGAGATAAACCGCCAGCAGCGCAATACGCCGCTCAACCTGAGATCTATTTATGTCAGAAGCAACAGCGGCGCGATGATTCAGCTCGATAATGTGGTCGCTTTGGTAGAGAACGTCGCCCCTCCACAGCTGTATCGTTATAACCGTTTCGTTTCCGCGACTGTCTCCAGCGGTCTGAACAAAGGATATACACTCGGTGAGGGACTGGACGAAATGGACCGGATCGCCAAAGAAGTACTGGACGACAGTTTCCGCACGGCTCTTTCGGGAGAATCCAAGGAATTTCGCGAAAGTTCGGACAGCCTTATGTTTGCACTCATTTTGGCATTAATCATGATTTATCTTGTGCTGGCCGCACAGTTCGAAAGTTTTAAAGACCCGCTGATTGTGATGTTCACCGTTCCGCTGGCTGTTGCCGGAGCGTTATGGTTTATGCACGGCGGAAATATCACGATGAATATTTTCAGCCAGATAGGCATCATCATGCTGATCGGGCTGGTGGCGAAGAATGGTATTTTAATTGTCGAATTTGCCAATCAGCGGCAAAATGCGGGAATAGATAAGGAAGAGGCGATACGAACCGCTTCCGTTCAACGTCTTCGCCCGATTCTGATGACGAGCGCTTCCACGATACTCGGACTGCTGCCTCTCATGTTTGCTTCGGCGGAAGGCGCTAACGGACGCATTGCAATGGGAACGTCAGTCGTCGGCGGAATGTTGGTTTCCACATTCCTGACGCTATATATCGTGCCGGCCATGTACGGTTTTATCGCAACAAACTTACATAATAAAAAAGAAAAACAATGAAACGATATCTGTTGACGATCATAATTCCCGCGATTTCCTGCATCGCTGTCTGCGCAGAGGAACTGCATACGCTGGAGAAATGTATCGGAATCGGCCTCGAACGGAATTATTCCATACGAATTATCCGGAATGAAGAACAAATTTCATCGAACAACGTGACGCCGGGAAATGCCGGTTATCTGCCTGTGGTTGACTTGAGCGGCGGTTTCAACGGTACCCTTTATAACTACAATTATAACTATTCCGACGGGACAACAGAAAAGACGAACGGCGTAAATTCCGAAACTGCAAACGTGGGGATAAATCTTAACTGGACTGTTTTCGACGGTTTCGGTATTCAGGCTGATTATGAAAAACTGAAAGAATTGCAGCGAATGGGCGAATTAAATACCCGCATCACGATTGAAGATTTGGTTGCAAACATTGCTGCGGAATATTATAACCTGATCCGGCAGAGAATCAGGCTGAAAAATCTCACTTCGGCCGTGCGCCTGTCAAAGGAACGTCTCCGTATTGTTGAAGAACGCTACATTATCGGCTCCATGTCGCGCCTTGACCTGCAACAGGCCAAAGTCGATTTTAACGCCGACAGCTCCCGTCTGCTGACGCAGTTCGAAACGGTAAATGCATCCGAGATAAGGCTAAACGAACTGATGGGCGTCGATTCCGTCAACCGGCACCTGACGGTTAGCGATACGGTTCCTCTCAATTCCCTGCTCGACGAAAATGATTTATGGGCGAAAACGCTTTCAAACAATGCCTCATTACTGGCATCCTATAAAAACAAAACGCTGTCGGAACTGGATTACAGGAAAATACGCAGCCGCAACTTCCCGTACGTACAGCTAAACGCCGGATACGGCTATGCCGACAACCGGTACGAAACCGGCAGTATCGACTTGCAAAAACGATTAGGATTAAATTACGGGGTTACGGTAGGATTTACGATATTCGACGGGATGAATCGCCGGCGCGAACAGCAAAATGCGCGTATACAGGTCAAAAACAGGGAACTTCGTATTCAGGAACTGGAGCTTGGACTGAAAGCCGACCTTTCGAATCTCTGGATGGCTTACCGCAATAACCTCGAACTATGGGATCTGGAAAAAGAAAACCTCATTGCAGCGCAGGAAAATTATGAAATAGC
>JAITDQ010000019.1 GCA_031282485.1 Tannerella sp.
CCGGATAAAAAGCATGCGGGTTACAGAAGCCGGACAAGCCGGTCTGTAACCCGCATTATGGAAAATCTTATGGTTTATCCCAGGAACCCGAGTAATATACCGGCCGCAATAGCCGAACCGATAACGCCGGCGACGTTAGGTCCCATCGCATGCATTAACAGATAGTTTGTCGGGTCGTATTTTAACCCTTCAATCTGGGAGATACGGGCGGAATCCGGTACGGCCGAAACGCCGGCATTCCCGATAAGCGGGTTGATCTTATTCCCTTCTTTGAGAAACAGGTTGAAGAATTTCACAAATAAAACGCCTGCGCTTGTCGCGATAGCGAATGACAATGCTCCTAATCCGAAGATTTTGATGGAATCGAAAGTAAGGAACTGGGTCGCCTGTGTGGATGCGCCTACCGTTATACCCAGCAGGATTGTTACAATGTCGATCATCGGCCCGCGGGCGGTTTCCGCCAGACGGCGCGTTACGCCGCTTTCCTTTATCAGGTTTCCGAAGAAGAGCATGCCTAACAGAGGTAGACCCGAAGGTACCAGAAAGCATGTAAGTAAAAGCCCGATAATCGGGAAAATGATTTTTTCCGTAGACGATACGGCACGCGGCGGTTTCATCCGGATTACACATTCTTTTTTGGTTGTCAGTAACCGCATGAACGGCGGCTGTATAATCGGCACTAACGCCATATACGAATATGCGGATACCGCAATCGCCCCCATCAGGTTAGGCGCCAGTTTGGAGGACAGGAATATGGCCGTCGGCCCGTCCGCACCGCCAATGATGCCGATTGCGGCCGCCTGACTCGGATCAAATCCCATTTGCAGCGCTATGGTATATGCTCCGAATATGCCAAACTGGGCTGCCGCGCCGATGAGCATCAGCTTCGGATTGGATATTAACGCCGAAAAGTCCGTCATGGCGCCGATACCGAGAAATATGAGCGGCGGATACCACCCCTTTACGACCCCCTGGTAGAGAATGTTTAACACGGAACCTTCTTCGTATATGCCTATTTGCAATCCGGCGTCCTTGAACGGAATATTGCCGATTAGGATACCGAATCCGATAGGAATAAGAAGCATCGGCTCAAATTCGTATCTTATTGCCAGGAATATGAAGACCAGCCCGACAATAATCATAATCAAATGTCCCCATGTGGCATGTGCAAACCCTGTGTATGACAGGAATGTTTCCAAATTGTCTCTCAAAAACATCAAAAAACTTTCTTGCATGGCGCGGTTTATTTAATGATTACCAATTCGGCTCCTTCCAGAATAGAATCGCCCTTGTTTACTTTTATTTCAACAATTACGCCTTCCTTATCGGAGGGAATTGTATTTTCCATTTTCATGGCTTCAAGGACAAGCAGTTTCTGGCCTTTTTTAACGGTATCGCCGACCTTGCAGTCTATGCTGAGGATAACGCCCGGCAGCGGCGATTTGACGGCGCTGTTTGCGGTGTTGCCGGCCGGACGCGATACGACCGGCGTCGTATGAGCCTGTACCGGGCGTTTGATTGTTATAACCTGCTTTTTGGCCGGTTTGTCCATTAACACTTTATACGGGGTTCCGTTTACTTCGACTTCGGCGATAGTATCTTCTACTTTGTTCACGGTTACATTATAGATGCTTCCGTTGATTGTATATTTAAATTGTTTCATAATATTTATCGGGAAATTATTATTTCGTTTATTTTCTTGTAAATTCTCTCATGCTGTGGAACTTGGAACTCCAGGGCGAATACCTGCGGGCTACCTTCTGGATTGTGATTACCGTAGATTCAATATCGTGTATATCTTCGGCTACTTCATACAATGCTGCGGCGATAGCTGCAAAGACGGCGCCGTCTTCCGTATGGCCTTTGGCCGGGATGTTTTCCACACCGGCTTTTTGTGCCCGGCGGGTGCCCATTTTTATGGCTGTTCTTCCGACATACTTAAAGGAACCGTACAGGAGGATAAGGCCAATGAAAACGACCGCCATTGCGGTTATCGTCATACCAATACCCCATGAGTCATTGATTTGAAAGTTTTCAATCTTTTCGTTTGTATCTAACGTCAGGTTATTGGTGCTGGGGGTCACTTTCGTAAGCTGCGCCCAGTTATCCCGTCCGTCGATTTTGCGCCCGAAACTGATATCCGGCTTTTGTCCGGCCGGAATGGTTATTTCATCAACCAGCGTTTTCCCGTCGGAATTGTAGAAAGCAATGTAATTTTCCTTTTCCGGGTTCAGGATAAAGTTGACATGAAACGTGCCGCGGTTTGCAATCCCGTCAGCCCAGAACAAAACATGCTGTCTCGGAGGTATTTTTGTGAATACATCGCCTTTGGGGATCGGATATTTTTTGGGGTTATTCGGGTCGTTCGTCAGATAACATCCGCCGATGTTGATGGTGCCGGCGGAGTTGTTAAACAGTTCAATCCAGCCGTTTCGCTTTCCGTAGTCATCGACAAAGTTATCGTTGTTTATGACCAGTACTTCGTTTATGCGCATGGATGTCACTTGCTGTGCCTGTATTACTGCCGGGAAAAGCATTGCGAACAACAACAGCGTTACTCCTGTTTTATTTCTTATCATATTCATTATTATTTTAAGAGATTATAAAGGAATATTCCCGTGTTTCTTGGCCGGGTTGCTCAGTTTCTTTGTCTGCAGTTGCTGCAAAGCGCGTATTACGCGGAATCGGGTGTTACGCGGTTCGATAACATCGTCAATGTAACCGTATTTTGCGGCGTTGTACGGATTTGCGAACAGGTTATTGTATTCGTCAATCTTTTCAGCCATAAACGCTGCCGGGTCTGCGGCTTCGCCAAGTTCTTTGGCATATAGCACTTCCGCTGCGCCGGAGCCTCCCATGACGGCGATTTCGGCCGTCGGCCATGCGTAGTTGATGTCGCCGCGCAATTGTTTGCAACTCATAACGATGTGTGAGCCGCCATAAGACTTGCGCAGGGTGACGGTTACTTTGGGCACGGTGGCTTCGCCGTATGCGTAAAGCAGTTTTGCCCCGTGCAGGATTACGCCGTTGTATTCCTGTCCCGTACCCGGAAGGAATCCCGGAACGTCGACAAATGAAACGATCGGTATGTTGAACGCGTCGCAGAAACGGACGAAACGTGCGCCTTTGCGTGAGGCGTTGCTGTCGAGTACGCCGGCGAGGTATTTCGGCTGGTTGGCGACAATGCCGACCGACTGTCCGTTGAAACGGGCAAATCCGATGATTATGTTTTTCGCATAATGCGGCTGTATTTCAAAAAAATCATTGTTGTCGACGACCGTTGCAATGACTGTACTCATGTCGTAAGCCTGGGTTGCGCTGTCCGGTATGATTTCATTCAGATTGTCGTCAAGACGGTCTATGTGGTCGTTACATTCTATGTAGGGCGGTTCTTCGAGGTTGTTCTGCGGCATGTAGCTCAGCAGCCTGCGTATCATTGCGAGGCCTTCTTCTTCGGTAGGCGCGGTGAGGTGAGTGACGCCTGACTTGGTCGAGTGAACGCTTGCTCCGCCGAGTTCTTCCTGCGAAACGTCTTCGCCTGTTACGGTTTTTACTACTTTCGGGCCGGTGAGGAACATATAGGATGTACCTTCCGTCATCAGTGTGAAATCGGTAAGAGCCGGCGAATATACGGCGCCGCCTGCGCACGGGCCGAAAATGCCCGATATCTGTGGAATTACGCCTGACGCCATGATGTTGCGCTGGAAAATTTCGGCATAGCCGGCGAGTGCGTTTATGCCTTCCTGAATGCGTGCGCCGCCCGAATCGTTGATACCGATACAGGGCGCTCCCATTTTCATGGCCATATCCATAATTTTACATATTTTTAACGACATGGTTTCGGAAAGGGAGCCTCCGAATACGGTAAAGTCCTGTGCAAAGACATATACCAGACGTCCGTCAATCGTACCGCAGCCGGTAACAACGCCGTCTCCCAGGATTTTTTTACTGTTCTGTCCGAAATTCACACAACGATGTTCCACGAACATATCCATTTCTTCGAAACTGCCTTCGTCCAAAAGCATGGCTATGCGTTCACGGGCTGTGTATTTTCCTCTCTGATGCTGTTTTTCTATCGCTTTTTCTCCTCCTCCGAGGCGAGCTTTTTCGCGTAAGGCGATTAACTCTTTTACTTTTTCAAGTTGATTTGCCATTGTATATTTTTATTTATTGTTAATGTGGTTAGTCTGTTTTCTCTATCTATCTATCTCCGGTTATTTTGTCATTCCATGCAAAACTCCGTTAAGACTCCATGTGTGGATTTGGGATGCAGGAATGCGATTTTCAAGCCTTCGGCGCCGTTCCGGGGCGCTTTGTCAATGAGTTGTATGCCTTTTGACGCCGCTTCGTCGAGTGCGTTTTGTACGTCGGGAACGGCAAATGCCAGGTGATGAATTCCTTCCCCGCGTTTTTCAATGAATTTGGCAATCGTGCTGTCTTCGCTTGTCGGCTCAAGCAGTTCGATTTTTGTTTGTCCGATTTTGAAAAATGCAGTTTTAACCTTTTGGTCTGCAACTTCTTCAATGCTGTAACACGTAACGCCCAATACCTGTTCGTAGTAAGGCAATTGTTCTTCAATGCTTTTTACGGCAATACCGAGATGCTCAATATGTGATATGTCCATATATTATGTTTTTAAAAAAGTGATTAGTTAAAAATACGGCGGCAAAGATATGAAAAAAATGTGATAATTCTTGTTTTGGTAATTTTTTTTGTACCTTTGCCCCGCTTTTTTAAGCCTGTCGTAGTGTGATGGGGAATTAGGAAGCATAAACTAATTTTGAGTAACACAAATTTTTAACAAGATGAAAACATTTAAATTGGAAGGAACGCCAAGGGTAGCCCTCGGCAAGAAGGCATCGAAAGAACTTCGTAAAAAATCTTTAATCCCTGCGATTTTGTATGGCCGGGAACCGGTCGAATTGCCTTATAAGGGAACGCTTAATCCCGGAGAAAAAGTCGTGGAAACGGGTGATGGCAAAGGTATCGTCGTGACGGATTTTACCGTATCGACGGACGGTGTGCGTAAGCTTATTTATTCGCCCGACATATATCTTGTGGAGATAGAAATTAAAGGGAACCGGACGGTGAAAGCCATCCTGAAGGATTCCCAATATCATCCGGTATCGGATAATATCCTTCACATAGATTTCCTGGAAGTTTTTGACGATAAACCGATTGTTATGGAAGTTCCGGTTTTCCTGACCGGTCATGCAGAAGGTGTGAAAGCCGGCGGTAAACTGAATCAGTCCATGCGGAAACTGAAAGTTAAAGGCTTGGCTGTGAATATTCCGGAGAAGCTGGATATCAGTATTGACAGCCTTGAACTGGGAAAAGCGATTAAGGTTGGCGAACTTAAATTTGAAAATATAGAAATTATCAGTCCGAAGAACGCGGTTGTATGTATCGTTAAGATGACACGTGCGTCACAGAGCGCCGCCGCTGCCGCCGCCACCGGAAAATAAACGGGATAAGCGCTTCAATACAGGAGGAGAGAGGATGTTCGGACGGTACATTCTCTCCCTTTTTTTTAAATAATTTTATGTACGCATAAGCGTGCGAACGTAATAATATTATGAACTTTGTTGGATTATGAAATATCTGATTGTCGGATTAGGTAATATCGGTCAGGAATATTGGGGGACGCGCCATAATATTGGTTTCAGGGTTGTAAATGAGCTTGTTGACGCGGCCGGTATGACTTTCGTGGAAGAACGGTATGGCGCCGTAGCCCGTATGCGCGTTAAGAACGCGGAACTTGTTGTTCTTAAACCGAATACGTATATGAATTTAAGTGGAAATGCCGTGCGTTACCGGTTGCAGAAAGAATCTTTGCCGTTACAGCAATTGCTTGTTGTGGTTGACGATTTGTCATTGCCGTTCGGGAGTTTGCGGCTCAAACCGAAAGGCAGTCACGGAGGTCATAACGGATTGCGTAATATCGAAGAGGTTTTGGGTACGTCCGAATATGCACGCCTGCGCTTCGGCATAGGGAATGATTTTCCCCGCGGCAGACAGCTTGATTATGTGCTGGAAAAATTTTCGGAGGAGGAGTTGAGTAAAATGCCCGAACGGGTAAAGCAGGCTGTCGAAATGATTCACGGTTTTTGCCTTTCGGGCATAGAAGTTACGATGAATCTGTTTAATCATAAGTGATTTTTGTTAACGATGAACGAAGTAAGAATTGATAAATGGATGTGGGCGACACGTATTTTCAAAACACGCACGATAGCTTCCGACGCCTGCAAGAAAAACCGGGTGTCGGTAGGAGGCGTAACTGTGAAGCCTTCGCGAATGATAAAAGCGGGCGACATTATATCCGTGCGGAAACCGCCCATAACGTTCTCTTTCCGTGTTCTTGACATAACCGAAAAACGCATGGGCGCAAAGCTGGTTCCGCAGTATCTCGAAAATATTACTTCGCCCGAACAATACGAGATATTGGAGATGAATAAGATTTCCGGTTTTGTTAACCGTGCGAAAGGCTTAGGCCGCCCGACCAAAAAAGACCGCCGCGAACTGGAACAGTTTACGGACGTGGAACAGGAGACGCCCGATGTTTTTGATTGGGACGAATCATGGCTTGATGAGCCGGAGGAACAGGAAGATGAATGACACGCAAGTCTGTTTATGTATAGATGAAAATGATTCTTGTTATATTAGGTACTGTCAGTCTGGTATTGGGCGTTGCAGGCATATTTGTGCCTTTGCTGCCGACGACGCCATTCCTTTTGCTTTCTGCCGCCGCATATTTCAAAGGCTCTGTGCGATTATATAACCGGTTGCTGAATCAAAAATATTTAGGCCAGTATATACGCAATTTCAGGGAAAACCGGGCGATACCCTTACGTGCAAAAATATATGCCGTCGCATTGCTTTTAGGCACAATCGGTTACTGTATTATATTCCTTAGTTTGCCGGTCTATGTCCGCGTCATACTCGGAATAATAGCCGCAGGCGTTACGTGGCATATCTTATCATTCAAGACATTGAGGAGGTAATTTTCATGTATTTGCTCGCATGTACTGTTTATCCGGAACAGGCGAGAAAATACTTGAAAATATTAACGACGTTTTTTTGCACATAACAAAGCGTTTCGTAATATTATATCAGCAATTGGTTTTTTACGGATAACTTTTAGGTTGCGGGTATGCGAGATACTTTTTTTATAATTAATTAATATTATTTGTGTTGTATATGAAGAAAATATGTCCTTTATTTGCAAATCGATTGATATAAATTTTTGGTTTATCTTACATAGTTAATCGGTTTGGCAAACAGAAATTCAACGCTTGGTGAAGGTTGATTGGGATAGAATGATTAAACGAATACAGGCATGATGTAATACCGTAAAAAAACAATGAATACTTTATTCGGTTACAAATACTTTTGTTTCGTAGGAAAATCTGCCATGGAGAAAGCACCATGTAAAGTTGCATATAGATTGAGTTAATCGGTTTGGCGAATAGAAAGTTTTCGGCCATTGATGGCTGTAGATTGGATTGGAATTAAATAGTTATGAATTTAAAAATATGATACAATGAAAGAATTTAGAGAATTACTTTATTATACGGTTACAAGGACTTTTGTTTCAGGGAATAAATACATTGAAGCAAAAAGAGCATATTAAAGCCTGTGCTTATATTATAAGTTAATCGGTTTGGCGACATGTATTTTTATTGCTATTTATTTATAAATATTTTATATGAAAACATCATTAATAAAAAGTATTTGCACAAAACATCTCAGTCGGGCTGTTTTGTTATTGAGCGTTTTCCTGTATTTCCAGTTTTTGTTTGTACAAAACTTGGGAATAAGAATAAAAGGAATAGTAACGGATGTAGCCGGCGAGCCTGTTGCCAGCATACACATTATTGAGGAAAGCGTAACTACACTGGAATTGTTCCTGATACGGACGGTAATTTATAATCAATATAAAATATCATGAAAACAAGATATTTAAGTCCATATATTTTAATTTTAGCGTTGACGATACTTGTTGGTGGATGTACGAACCGTTCGGTAACAAGGTCAATATATGCCAGCGAATGGGGTATCATTCTGAACAGTGACGTTTATGAGGGCGGAGGCGTCGACATGACCGAAAAACTTCAGGTGTTGCTTGATAAAGCGCCCGAATGGGGACGGCTGCACTTGATATTGGACGGAGCGGCGCTGGTAAGTCAATCGCTTAAAATACATTCGAATACGACCATTGAGTGTCTCGATAAATCTTGCGGTCTTTTCCTTGCCGACAGTTCCAATTGCAGTGTGGTTTGTAATGCGAATGGAGATGCGGAAAATATTCGCGACCGCAACATTACACTTATTGGCGGAGTGTATAATAATAACTCGCCCGGACAGGTTTATCATCGTGAGGGAGATAATGCAGTTCATGTCATATCAGACTGGGTGTTTGCAATGGAGTTTTATGGTGTGGAAAACTTGATTCTGCGGGATGTGACGATTGCCAATCAACGAACGTTCGCGATGCTTATGGCGAACTGGAAATATGTGACAATGGAAAATATTCATATTGACCGCAGGGAGCGGGCTGATTATCAGAATCAGGACGGATTGCATTTCTTTGGACCGGGACGGTTTCTTACCCTGCGTAATATTTACGGTAATTCCGGGGACGATTTTATTGCGTTGGCTCCCGATGAACATGACCTCAAGTCAAGTATCGAAGACGTCCTGATTGATGGCGTGTATCTGGAAGATGCCGATCAAGGTATCCGTCTGTTATCGCGGGGCGAAGGCAAACTGGATCGTGTGGTCATACGCAACGTTACCGGTACATATCGCAGTTTCGGATTTATCGTTAATCCGTGGTTTGAAGGGAATGGCGGACATTACGGTAATATCGTGTTCGATATGATTGATCTTCGTCCCATGAAGAATAACTATGACTACGCTCATCCTTTCCTCTTTAAATTCGGTGGAAATATAGAAAGCGTTACGTTGAAAAATATTTACCATCATACGCCGGATTTTGACCATACTTTGTTTGTCGTAGGTGGACATTACATGACGGATTCTCCCAAACAACCGGACAATCTTACCAAAATCTGTCGTTTGATGATTGATGGTTTGTATGTGGACGAACGGAACGAAAACAGTTTTCCCGACACATATATTGATGTTCGAGGCGCCGATGTCGATGTTTTGTCGGTAAAAGACGTAATCATACGACGTATGAACGGATTGCCCCGATTCGGTTCGCTGGCGAGAGTGAAAGACAGCCATATTTCCGATTTGTTGCTTAACGACATAAGTGCATCCGGTCTGGACAAATTGACGGATGCACATGCCGGAAGTATATACAGGATAAAGAAAAATAATGTGGAATGATACATATATTTTTATAACCATTTATTTATAACCAAATTTTTATGAAAACATCATTAAGAAAAAGTATTTGCACAAAACATCTCAGTCGAGCTGTTTTGTTATTGAGTGTTTTCCTGTATTCGCAGCTTTTGTTTGCACAAAACTTGGGGGTAAAGGGAATAGTAACGGATGTTGCCAGCGAGCCTGTTGCCGGTGCAAATGTTGTAGAGAAGGGTACAACCAATGGCGTTGTTACCGATGAAGACGGCAATTTCAGCCTGAATGTCTCAAGTGGAGCGACTTTAATTATATCTTATATTGGGTATAACTCGCAGGAAATAAGCGGTTTGTCTGCCGGAAAACCTCTGGTAATTAGACTTGTGGAGAATACGCAGGCTTTGGATGAAGTGGTTGTGGTCGGATATGGAACGCAAAAGAAGGGTAATCTGACTGCGGCTATCAGTACGATTAAAAACACGGAAATTCAAACTACTACTCACACGAGTTTGGCACAGCGGTTACAGGGAAAGATTTCAGGTCTGCAAATCCGTCAAAATACGGGAGCTCCCGGAGAATTTGATGCCATGATAAACATACGTGGTTTCGGTACTCCGTTGTTTATCATTGACGGAACGACGCGTGTCAGTGGAGCCGAGTTTCAACGATTAAATTCGGAAGATATTGAGAATATCACTATACTTAAGGATGGCGCTGCTGCTATTTACGGTATGAATGCTGCAAACGGCGTTATTCTTGTAACAACAAAACGCGGAACATCAGGTAAAACCAAATTCAATTACAGCGGAACGTTAAGTTTCAGTTCGCCAACTGAAATGCCTGAAATGTCGAATGCTTATCAATGGATCGTAATGCGAAACGATGCAGCTGTAAATATGGGACTTGCACCGATATATACTCGGGAAGAAGTCGACAAATGGCGTTTGGGTGTTGCCGGATATGAAAGTACCGACTGGTATGGCGAGACGATGAAAAAATCGGCAATGCAACAGCAACATACATTGTCTGCGCAGGGTGGCAACGAAAATGTGAATTATTATGTAAGTTTTGGTTTTATGACCGATCCGGGTTTGTTGAAATCAAATGCAATAGATTATAATAAATATTCCATACGCTCAAATGTGACGGCGAAATTAACTAACCGTTTGAAAGCTGAGATAGATATTAACGGATGGATGGATGAACGATACGGCTCAAGATGGAGTTTTTTTGAGATTGTTCGCGGAACGGTTTCGGAATTGCCGATCCATACGCCTTACGCAAATAATAATCCCGAATATCCTGCTTATGTTTATGATGGACAGGCATATAATCCTGTAATCACATCACAGCCGGATATTGTGGGATACAATAAATCAACAAGCAAATCACTGAAAACATCGGCAGGCCTGATATACGATGTCCCGTTTATTGAAGGCTTGCAACTGAAGGGTGTGGCTTATTATGAACATGGTAACGGTTTGTCCAAGAATCTCGCAAAGAGTTATAATATGTACACGTATGATTCGGAAAATGATGCTTATGTTCCGTTTTTATACGGCAGTCCTACGACCCTTTACAACGGATGGTCAGACGGTAACGGCATCACTTTGCAGGGACATTTAATTTATAAAAGAACGTTTGCAAACAGTCATAACCTTGGAATAACGGGCGTTTATGAAGAACGCAACGGCTGGTCTCGCGATGGAGGCATGCAGAGGGAGTTTCAGTTTTTTACGATAGACCAGATAAATATGGGAGATGAAAACAACCAGCGGACATCGGGAATGGAAAGTCAGTCGGGATTCCGTTCGTTGCTTGGCCGTATTACATACGATTATCTTGGCAAATATATGATTGAAGCCGCGGCGCGTTACGATGGTTCGTTCCGTTATCATCCCGATTACAGATGGGGATTTTTCCCTGTTGTACAGGGCGGATGGCGCATTTCGGAAGAAAAATTCTTTAAAAATAACGTTTCATTCATTTCAAATCTCAAGATACGCGGTTCATACGGACTGGTCGGCGAAGATGCGGGCGATGCATTCCAGTACGTCGGCGGATTTTCGCTTGGACAGGGCGGATATGAGTTTGCAAACGGAACGTGGACTACGGGGGCAGGGGCGCCAACGGTTGTAAATGAACAGCTCACCTGGTACACATCAAATATAAAGGATATCGGATTGGATTTGGGGCTTTTGGGAGGCGCTCTGAACCTGGAATTTGACGTTTACCAGCGTGACCGGAGCGGATTGCTCGCATACCGTAATGCAACGCTTCCGAATACCTTCGGCGCAAGTCTGCCACAGGAAAACCTGAATAAAGACCGTGT
>JAITDQ010000045.1 GCA_031282485.1 Tannerella sp.
GACAGCCTGGAAGAAACAGCCGTCCGAATGAAATGCGGCATTCTCTTCAAACTGGGGAAAAAGAAGCAGGCGCTGCAATACTATAATAAATATGCGGAAGAACATCTGGAAATCCTGAATATCAAACCGGAGTTGACTTTCGACGAAATCGTAAAAGAATTTCAATAAATATCGACGTTTTTCTGCATAAATTTTCTTTTTTCCCGACATTAAGCATTTTTTTAAGCGTTTTTTTAAGCAGGCGGGAATATCTTTGTACGTATCATTATAAAAATATCCGACTATGAAACGTATCAATCTTATTCTGTCTTTATCTGTATTCCTGTCTTCATCCGTAATAAATATGCAGGCGCAAACGGATGCCGGGAAACTGTTTTTCAACCATGTTTTTGCGCCTTCGGAAGGTTATGTCGGCAAACCGGAGCTGCCGTTCAGGAAAGAAATATGCCTCAACGGGCAATGGGATTTCCAGGCGGCGCCGCTTCCCGCCGGTTATCAGCAGGGAAAAAGTCCTGCGCCGGAACTGCCCGAACCCGATGATGAAGGTTGGGATAAAACGAAAATCAAAATCCCTTCGCCATGGAACATCAACGCTTTTGCCAACCGCAACCTCGAAGGCCCCGACCACCGCAATTATCCGTCGTATCCCGAAGCATGGGAGCAGGTGAAAATGGCTTGGCTGAAAAGGACGGTCACCGTTCCCGCCGACTGGCGCGACGAGAAGATTATCCTGCATTTCGAAGCCATAGCTGGATTTGCGGAAGTATATGTGAATCATCAAAAAGTGGCCGAAAACTTCGACCTCTTCCTGCCTTTCGATGCCGACATCACCGCTGCGGTGAAAGCCGGCGAAACGGCGGAAATAAGGGTCGGCATACGCAGTCAGGCGCTTTTCGAAGACCGTTCCACGCTGGGCAGGCGCATCATCCCCGCCGGTTCGATGTGGGGGTATCTTGTGAACGGCATCTGGCAGGACGTTTACCTGCTGGCGCTGCCGAAAATAAATATCAGTGACATATATGTCAAACCGTCCGTTTCGGAAGGCATGCTGGAGCTGGACGTCCGGCTGGAAAATACGACCGGCAAAACGGAGGAACGAACGTTGTCGGGCGACATCCGGGAATGGATAAACCACGCCGGTACGGATGTGCTGTCGGCGCCCGTCCCCAACTGGGAGCTGGCCGCCCGCGCCGCTCTTGCCATACCCGCTACAACGCTGACGCTTACACCCGGCATCACCCAGACTACCATTCGCATACCCGTAAACAACGAACTGGCTTACTGGACACCGGAACATCCCAACCTGTACGGATTAACCCTGTGTCTCGGGAAGAAAAAGAATGTATCCGACATCAAATATGAACGGTTCGGCTGGCGTGAATGGACTTTCCGGGGAACGAAACTGTTACTGAACGGCGAGGAGATTCAACTGAAAGGCGATTCGTGGCATTTCATGGGCGTCCCGCAGTTAACGCGCCGGTATGCATGGGCATGGTTCATCGCGTTAAAAGATGCCAACGCCAACGCCGTACGTTTTCACGCGCAGGTCTATCCCCGGTTTTACATGGATGTGGCCGACGAAATGGGCATCTGCGTCCTTGCCGAGACAGCCAACTGGGCGAGCGACGGCGGGCCGAAATTAGACTCCCCGCTCTTCTGGGAAAATTCCAAAACGCATCTGCGCAGAATGGTGCTGCGCGACCGTAACCACGCGTCCGTCTTCGGGTGGAGCATCAGCAACGAAAATAAACCGGTTATCCTCCACGTGTTTAACCGCCCCGAATGGTTGCCCATGCAAAAACAGGCATGGGCCGACTGGCTCGAAATCGTGCGGACAAACGACCCGACACGCCCGTGGATAACGGCAGACGGCGAAGATGACGGCGACGGCATCCTCCCCGCTACAATGGGACATTATGGCGACGTGAACTCCATGAAACACTGGATAGAAATCGGTAAACCGTGGGGCATCGGCGAACACAGCATGGCCTACTACGGGACGCCGGAACAGGTCGCACGATACAACGGCGAACGCGCCTACGAATCGCAGTACGGCAGAATGGAAGGGCTGGCTTACGAATGTTACGACCTGATTGCACAGCAGCGTACGAACGGCGCTTCATACGTATCCGTGTTCAACATCGCATGGTACGCCCTGCAGCCTCTCCCGTTCGGGAAAAGAGACCTGACTGCCGCCCCGTCGTTGCACGACGGCATCCATTTTGCAGCATATCGGGAAGGTGTGCCCGGCGTGCAGCCCGAAAGAATGGGGCCGTACTGTTCCACCTTCAATCCCGGCTATGACCCGTCGCTTCCGTTATACCGCACGTGGCCGATGTTCGACGCTATCAAAGCCGCCAATGCAGGAGATGCCCCGGCATGGTCGGAATGGGCAAAAATGCCGGAAAAACAAACGTATGCCGGTCACGCTCCCCAAAAGAAATATAACGAAATCCTTTTTATCGGCGACGATGCAAGTCCGCTGAAACAGCTGATGCAGCGCCACGGCATCGTTTTCGACGGCAAAATCAGGGACGCCGGAAATGCCGTCCTGCTGATTGACGGGAATTATCCGCTGACGGAAAAAGAGGCCTCTTCCGTAAAAAGCTATTTGAGCCGGGGAGCCGACGTCTGGCTCTGGTCGCCCGGTCCTTCGACGCTCGAAACGTACCGCGACCTGCTGCCCGACACGCTGATACTGGAAAAACGTGCGGCATCGTCGTTCATTCCCGTCCGCAAATCGTGGATGGCCAATATGGTCAATTCCGATTTCTATTTCAGCGAAATACAGAATCAAGACGCTTCGACGTATGGCATGACAGGCCGTTTTGTGACGGAAGGCGACGTCCTGCTGCGCGCATGCAATACGAACTGGCGCGCATGGAACAAACGGCCGGAAGAATTGAAAACAGCCGCCGTCGTCCGCAGCGAGCGCGAAGCGAAAGGGGCGGATGCCATGTTCGTGAAATACGCAACGAAGGGCGGCGTCTTCTACATAAGTACGTTAGACAACTTCGGCGGAACGGAAAAAGGATACCGCACGCTGGACAAACTCATTGCCGGCGCAGGCATCCCCGTGCATGGGAAAACCCTCTCCGAATCGCTGATTGACGCCCGGGGTTACGTAGATTTGAATAACCTGTTCGTTCAGAACCGGAACAACCACAGGGAATACGCTTTCTGGATTTACAGCCCGCGCCCGCTCGATAATCTGCTAATCGAACCCGATATTCCAAAATTAGACATCGCCGTCACACAGGACGACGCCGACATATTGCTGAACGACAAAAAATGCGAATCGACAAAAGCGTTACCGCTGAAACAGGGCTGGAACAAAGTAGCCGTTTTGCTCCCGAATCAAACTGTCCCGCAAAAAATACGGTTTGTTTGCGAAAATAATGCTACTTTTGTAACCCAATTACAAACATCGTTGCAAAACCCGGATAAATGACAGATTTAAAACCAATATAAGAATGAAAAAGTACTTATTTTTCGGACTCGCATTTTTGCTCTCCTGTTCGGCCGGAAAGGAACCGGCGAAAACGGAGACAGACATGGTTTACGACAACCGCTACGAAGGCGGATTTTTCAACCGCGATTCCCGCTACTATTTTGCAGTAGAAGCGTTCAACGAAAACGGCGTCACCTCTTCGACCGGGGTTTTTGAGGCTG
>JAITDQ010000060.1 GCA_031282485.1 Tannerella sp.
CGACGGCGTTTCGTCGAGCGGGAAAAGTTCCATGGCAAAACAGCTTGCCAGGACAGTCGGATATAGATACATTGATACCGGCGCCATGTACCGCGCCGTAACGCTTTATGCGCTGAAAAATCATCTGCTCGAACATGTTGAAAATCTTGAAGGCGGGATGAATAAAATAAAAATTGATTTTATCGTAAATCCCGGAACGGGGCGTAGCGAAACGTTGCTGAACGGCGAAAACGTTGAAAGTGAGATACGCGGAATGGACGTTTCAAACTGCGTAAGCGAAATTTCGGCATTGCCTTTTGTGAGAAGACATCTGGTTGATATTCAGCGCAGCATAGGGAAAGAAAAAGGTGTAGTCATGGATGGCAGGGACATCGGTACGGTTGTTTTTCCCGATGCGGAACTGAAAATTTTTGTTACGGCAACAGCCGAAGTCAGAGCTGGGAGAAGATATGATGAACTGACTTGCAGAGGAGAAAAAGTTGATTACAGCGAAATACTTGAAAACATAAAAAACCGCGACTCTCAGGACATGAACCGCGAAGTCTCGCCCCTCAGAAAAGCCGGCGACGCCATAGAAATTGATAATACATTTCTTTCTGTCGAAGAGCAGAACATCTGGCTTTTGGACAGGTTTAACAAAACGGTAAATGATTGAAATTGAAATAGACAAAAGTTCCGGATTTTGCTTTGGAGTGGTCAATGCCATCGAAAGCGCCGAAAGAGAACTGAAAAAGGAAAATACCCTTTACAGCATCGGCGACCTTGTGCACAACAATCTTGAAATGACGCGCTTAAAAGGGCTGGGACTGAAAACCATCAATCATGAAGAACTGGCGACACTGAGAGATAAAACCGTACTGTTGAGAGCGCATGGCGAGCCGCCGTCAACGTATATTACCGCCGCCGAAAACAATATAAAAATTCTGGATGCTACCTGTCCCGTTGTTTTGCATCTGCAAAAAAGAATCAGGGAGTGTTACGAAGAAATCAAAAATACGGATACGCAGCTCGTTATATACGGCGAAAAAGGACATGCGGAAGTAAACGGCCTCGTGGGGCAGACCGCAGGCAAAGCCATCGTGATAGAGAAAACGGAGGATCTGGAACGACTTGACTTCCGGAAAAGAATCGTTCTTTTTTCGCAGACAACCAAACCCCTCGACGGATTCGGCGAAATTGTCGAAACCATCAAAGCCCGCATGGCGGAAGGAGTGGAATTTAGATTTTTCGATACGATCTGCCGTCAGGTAGCCAATCGCCTGCCGAAAATAAAAGAATTTGCCGCCGCTCACGACCGGATCTATTTTGTCGCCGACGAAAAGAGTTCTAACGGAAAAATGCTTTTTGAAGAATGTAAAAAAACAAATCCAAACACGTTTTTCATTTCCGAATCGTCGGAAATAAAAACACCTTTGCCTCCCGATGTCCGGAAAGTCGGCGTCTGCGGCGCTACTTCCACTCCGAAATGGCTGATGGAAGAAGTCGCCCGGCGTATCCGGACGCTTAACGCAGATGTCACCGGGCAACAACGCTGTATCACTTAGAAACCCATACCCATGTAAACCTTCTTTATCAAATCTATCGCCTGTTTGTTGATATGCCGGTTCAGGATTTTCTGTTCGCTTTTTTCCAGCAGGGCGTAAGCGCTTGCATGTTCTTTGAGGTAATCGTCCAGAATATCTTTGCTGAAAAGGCCTGTCAGTTTGCCTGTTTCCCTCGGAATCGAAACATGTCCGATTTTGCTGACAACGTTGTTTAATCTGTTTTCCGTAACATATTCTTCGGTCACAGCCAGTTGTCCGTTAAGCGCTTCGCTGTATGTCGGCTTGACGTAGAGCGAAGGCTGCCGTTTTTTCACCGATTTCTTTTCGGCGAACTTACTGTTTTTACTTTTCAGCAGCAGGCGGGCGCCGTTCCTGAAATACACCGGATTTACGGGACGAATCACGATTCCTTCGCAAATATTATCCTCCAGAGGCGGCAATCCCAGCCACCCGGCAATCCGGCTCGGAAAATCATTCGGATACTTCAGACATTCGTTCAAATCGCCTCTGAACAGGGTTTTTGCATAAAGAAAATTCCCCTCTTCAAAAAACATGTTTGCCTCATCCACCGAAAGATACCGGTTGCCCTCCTGTCCGTTCATACAGATGTCGAATCCGTAGAACTCATGAACGGGACTGTAAAACACGCCTTTCTGAATATTCATCACCTTCGAATCGTTTTTCACGTCGGGATGAGGATATTTGCCGCCAAACATTTCACCGTAAACCAAAACACCTTCCGTCCCGGCATATTCCCCCTTAATCCGCCGAAACAGATGCAACACCCTGTCCTGATACCTTGCAAGCAATTCTTCATAATTGTAAAACATTTCCCCGGTTTCGACCGTACCTGTCCGTTTGGCAAACTGCACGGTCTCTCCGTCGGTTATAAAGCAGCAGTTTGCACCGTGTACCTTTTCCTGCACTACATATTGCAGTGAATCATATCCTTCCGATACGATTTTTTCCATAAACTCCTTATCAAAAGTATTCTCTATGGAACTGTATTTTTTAAATTCCGGCATAATCAAAGTTTTTCCGTTAAGCAATACAAAGATATGGATTTTCATCCGGTCTTCCAAAAATGCGGCTGATAATAAGTCCGGGGTTGAGAACGCCGGAGATTTCTTCTTTCAGGAAAAATGATTATTTTTGCATCGGAATTGTATCGTAAAAACGGAGACTTATGACCAAAGAAGAAAAAATAAAATATTGGATTGACTTGTCGGACGACGATTTGGCTGTGGCTCACACAATGCTTGCAAATAAACATTATTTGTATGTAGGTTTTATGTGTCATCAGGTTATTGAAAAGATTTTCAAGGCTTATTATGTAAAACTGAATGATAAAACTCCGCCATATACGCACGAGTTGCCTTATTTGGCACAGGAAGGTTGTTTCTATGAAACTCTGTCGGAAGAACAAAAATTGTTTATAGACCGTTTGAATCCGCTGAACATACGAACACGGTATCCCAGTTATAAAGACAATTTGTCGAAATTACTGACACCAGACCGATGTGTAGAAATTATTGAACAGACCAAACTTTTACACCAATGGACAATAAAGAAGTTATCATAGAAAAAGTACGCGCATACAAGGATTTAGTGAATGACCTCTTTCCTCTGAAAATAGACAAAGTATATCTTTTTGGCTCATACGCCAAAGGAATACCCCGCAAAGACAGCGATATTGATGTGGCATTAGTGGTGCGGCATTTGGACGAAAATTACAGTCTTTGGGATACGGAACCGCTGTTGTGGAAAATCGGCAGACAGGTGGATTTTAGAATTTCACCCGTTGTGGTGGCGCAGGATACCGATTATGCCGGTTTATACGACGAAATACAACAGACCGGAATACTGATTGATTAAACAGACATATTCCGCAGACATCCATAATTATCTTTTTCATAACGGGAATTACGCAGAAAAATATTATTTTTGCGGCGGTTTAATAAAAAAAGATATGAAAGAATTGATAAAAATGTCGGCTGCTATCTTTTTATTGCTGCTTGCTTTTTCCTGCAGGAATGAAATCATAGAGCCGGGTGATGATGAGAACAGTTCCGTTAACGAAGACTGCGCCTGTTCCGCAAATGATAATGCCGCAGTTTTGAAAGTCGGCGCCGGCAGGCAGTATAAAACATTGAAAGAAGCGGCGGCTGCAGCTAAAAACAATACGGTCATAGAGATTGACGCCGGCACGTACAGGGGCGATGCCGCAGTGGCGCTGTGGACGCAGGACAGCCTCGTGATTCGCGCCTCCGACGGGGAAGTGACGCTTGATGCGGACGGGAAGAGTATGGAAGACAAAGCCATTTGGGTAATCGACGGAGGTACTGTTTGTGTGGAAGAAATCACTTTTATCAACGCCAAAGTTTCCGATCAAAACGGCGCGGGAATAAGGCTGACGGACGGACAGCTGACCGTCATCGACTGCCGTTTCCTGCACAATGAAATGGGTTTGCTTACCG
>JAITDQ010000184.1 GCA_031282485.1 Tannerella sp.
AATGATATACACATGAAAATTATTATCACAGTTCTTAGGATGGCCATAGGTTGGCATTTCCTTTATGAAGGATGCGTAAAGTTGTTTGCGGACGATTGGACGTCCGAAGGATATTTGACTAATGCGCAAGGTTTTTTATCAGGCTTTTTCCATTGGTTGGCCGCATCGCCGGGACGTCTGGAAATTGTCGATTTCTTGAATATTGCCGGGTTAATCCTTATCGGATTGTCTTTATCTTTCGGTTTGTTTAGTAGATGGGCGTCTGTTGCAGGGGCGTTTTTACTTACTTTGTACTATTTTGCGTATCCTGCGTTTGGAATTTCATTGCTGGGTTCGACCGAAGGCAGCGTTTTTGTAATCAATAAACTGTTGATAGAGGCTATTGTTCTTGTATTTTTGTTTGTAAATAAAGAAAGGGGATACGGATTGGACAGGCTGGTTACACGTTGCGAATGGAGCAGACCGGTAGCCCGGCTGTTTAAGCGGAAAAAGGTTCGGCGTGAAGAGGAAGAACGCGCACCGGAACAATTGACGTTGACGGGAAAAACCTCGCGGCGTGAAGCGCTGAAAGATCTGGCAACTTTGCCGTTTCTCGGCGTAATGGGGTGGGGGGCTTACGGGAGCACTAAAAAATTTGGCGTAGATGTCATGTCGGGCGCTACCGTGCAGGTCAACCGGATGCTGTTAAGCGAATTGAAAGGCGAACTTCCTAAAGGTAAAATCGGGAATCATGAGCTTAGCCGGCTGATTATGGGCGGAAACCTGATTGGCGGATGGGCGCATGCCCGCGACCTGATTTATGCCGGTTCACTGTTTAAGGCTTACAACACGGAAAAAAAGATTTATGAAACTTTAATGTTATGCGAACAGGCCGGAATCAATACGATCAATATCGGTTTTCCCACTATCCCGGTAATGGTGAAGTACAGGAAACTTACGGGGAGCAAAATAAAAGTTATTACACAGGTAGGTATTAAGGAAAAAAGCGAGGATATATTCGAAGATGTGAGCGTTGCTATTGACAACGGGATAGATATTATTCAGCTTCAGGGAAACTGGTGCGACTGGTTGGTACGGGATAACAGGCTGGATGTGATTGATAAAATGATGAATCGCATACGTTCACAGGGCTATATCGCCGGGATGGGCGCCCATACGATAGATTCTTTCATCATTTGTGAAGAAAACGGCATTATTCCCGATTATTACATGAAAACCATGCATCATGACAACTACTGGTCGGCTCATCCCCGTGAAAACAGAAAAGCGTTTGAGGTAGACGGCGAACAGAGTAAAGACCATAATATGTTTCATGACAACTGTTTTTGTCCGTTTCCCGACAGGACGGTGGAATTTGTCAATCGCATAAAAGTTCCGGTAGTCGGATTTAAAGTCCTTGCTGCCGGCGCCATTCATCCGAAGGACGGATTTAACTGGGCATTTGAGAACGGCGCCGATTTCATTTGTGTCGGGATGTTCGATTTCCAAGTCGTGGAGGATACGAACATCTGTATTGATGTACTTCAAAACATAAAAGGCCGGCGGCGCGAATGGTACGGGTAATCCCCGTACTGTTCCTTAATATTTCGCCGCTTTCATTATTTTCAACGGGATATCCGTGTTGTCCATTTTCTGCGTGAACAGTTCCTGTCCTGCGCCGATTGCAAATACGGGGGCATACCCTCCCGAATGTGAAGTCGTTCCCCAGTTAAGGCGCGCCACGTCATTCATTATTTGCTTTGCTTTGGCTGCAATCAGGGAATTTTCGGCATAAAGGTTCCGGTCTTTTACGTCCCGGTTTTTGGCCAGCGTTTCTTCGTAAGCGTCACGCAGGATTTTTTCCTGTTCCCAATTCAGCGGGATTTCTTTCCAAAAGCCCAGCGTCTTTGTCAACAGGTCTTTGACTTCTTCCCACGAAACCTTTCCGTTCCGGGAAGTGCGCAAATCGTTGATAAGGGCTGTCAGGCCGTCCTGCGACTGTTTCTGATACTGCAGGGAAGTGATGTTCAGCCTTCCTGCGCCGGCGGTGATTCCTCCGGTATCATGATCTGCCGTGATGACGATAAGCGTTTCTTTGGGGTGTTTTTTGTAAAACTCGTATGCTACTTTGATGGCTTCGTCCATATCAATAACTTCCCTGACAGCCGTTGCCGCATCGTTGGCATGTCCTGCCCAGTCGATGCGTCCGCCTTCGAGCATCAGGAAAAATCCTTTTTTATTGTCTTTCATAAGCACTTCAATAGCCGCTTCGGTTATTTGTGTAAGGGTCAGGTCGCCCTCTTTGCGGTCGATGGCATAAGGTATACCTTCCACCTTTTCCCAATTTTCCTGAACGAGTATGATTTTATTTGATTTGCCCGCATTTGCCCTGAAATCATCAAAACCTTTTGCTATCAGGTACCCTGCCTGCTCTATCAACGGGTAGATATCCGGGGCGTTTGTTTTATCGTAAAATTTATCGCGGTTATAAAAGCCTGCGCCTCCGAAAAAATCAAAACCGGACAGAATAAGATCCTGTGTTATTTCATAATACATGTTGCGATCTTTCTGATGTCCGTAGAATGCTGCCGGAGTAGCGTGATTGATGGGAACCGTGGAGGCTACGCCTACTTTCTTCCCGGCTTTTTTAGCTTTTTCGGCGATCGTTTCCA
>JAITDQ010000278.1 GCA_031282485.1 Tannerella sp.
TCCGCCAGCATCGAATCGGGGGTCGGGCAATATTGCATTAATGCGAGGTTCATCAGGTTTTCGGTCTTTATTATTTCGCCGTCGAACATGCGGCGGCGGAAATAATCGTCAAACGTAAATGTCTTGGCATTATTTATATTGGATGTCATTATATAATTGTTTTTTATATAGGGACGTATGTCTTCGTATTTAGCCCAGAACATCGGTGTACGCTGTTCGCCTATATCGGTAATCATATAGGCTATCGGGCATATAGCCAGTGTCCTGACATCGTATATGGAATTATTCTGATCGAAATACCACGCTTCTTTTACGATATACGACCTCACTTCCTGCGAAGGGACATCGCTCGCATTGATAACAAACCGGGCAGGATTGCCTCCCCCGGCGGGCACCTCTTCGTAGAATATACTGAAATTATCAAGCATATCCCGGAACGAAAGCAAGTTGTCCTCTTCGAACGACTCGTTGTCGGGAAGGTATTTATAGGCGTTGATTTTTCCTTCGCTCACGAGCTGAAACAGGGTCGTGAAAAGATTTTTCATCCCGTTAAGTTCCTGCACGGGATAATATAAAGGCGCATTTTTTTCTTTCGTGAGATCGATATCACGGTAAATGACGCGCATCCAGCGGGCATCTCCGACATCCTGCGTGAGCTGCTCGTTCAAAATCTGTGCACGCACGGTCAATTGAGGCAATCCTCTATTATTCGCGGCTTGCTGTTCGCCACGGTTCGGGCGGTCGCCGCCTCTGCTCATGCGCGGAGCGCGCTGATTCGGAGTCTGCGCGCCGGCGGCAGCGCAAAGAACAAGAAATATAAGACCTGTATATAAATAACGTTTCATGCTTTACCTCTTATTTATTGTTTTAATTTAATTCACTATAATCTCCATCGAATAACTTACGCTTACCGGTTTACCGGCCGGATCGAGCGCTTTCACCTGACCGATATGAAAACGTTTGCCTCGCGCCAGATTCTTTATATAATCCTTTTGGCGCTGTGTGAAATTACCGTTTTCGGACACTTCCGGGATGTAATTTCCCATGCCGTCGACAATGGTCATCGTAAAACCGGTAACGGTGTGGGGCACATTCAGGACACCGTCGTCGATTGCGGCCTGCACTCCGCCGATATCCACAAGATTACGCCTGGAGATGGCGCCTCCGGTAAATTTGCGGACGTTCCCGTCCGCATCCTTGTATGAAAGGAACGGCAGCGGAGGCGGCAGTCGGCGCACAATAAACTCTTTGCTTTCGGAAATTTCACGCCCGCCCACATTCGCCCTCAACGTAACGGTAACAGTCTGCGAAACATCCGCATCAAGGCCTGTTATCGTCCAGGTATTCTTTTCCTTATGGTTTATCCTTCCGCTTGATACCGACGGCCTCACCGAACCGCTCGGCACACCGGGCATAGCCGCTTCGATATCATTATCAATGCTCGCATACAGGAAATTCATCCTTGTCGGAGCGATCGTGGCCGACAATTCGTTAACAAAATATTTAGCTTCGTAATTATAGGTTTGTCCTTCGGCCACAATCTTGCCTGCCAGAGTATGGTCGCCGACCCCGCTTGTCGGTATCACAATCCTGTTTCCTGCAAGAAGCGTTTCGCCAAGGTAGTATTGGGGCTGTTTGGTCGAATCGATGGCGGCAAGCACCAGTTCCGCTTCATAAGGCGTTCCGCTCGTGACGATCTGGCTTTTCGGAATGACAAAGGCTTCAACCTTATTCACGCGATAATCATCCACATCCACATTTGTAATCAGGGTGGAAAGCACTTCGCCTTCGACATAGCGGATATCGCTTTGCATCTTTGTCAGCAGCGTGATAGCTGCGGCAACGGGCATATTTTCAAACAGCGCGACTTCCCATGAGCCGGATATGATCCCCGCTTTTTTAGGAACGGCCGTGCTCAACAACGATTCGAACATCGCCTTTTTGGAAGAATCGCCGATAAGATCGGACATGTTCTCGCGATAGTTTTCGATACGCTCCTTCAGTTTCCTGCCTTCGCCTGCGACGGGCGCCAGCATCACGTGCGAAGCCGCTTCCAGATTATCTTTTTGCTTGATATCATTTATATTCCCTTCTTTACCGTCGGCCTCCTGCGCAATGCGAAGTTTCAGCTCATTGATATAATCAAACAGTTCGTCGGACTGCGTTTTAACGTCTACCCCTTTGTTATACCATTCACCCACTTTAGCGGCATTTGCCTCATAAGCCCGGTCAAGGTTTTCCTTTACCTGATTGTTGCGCATGGTAGAATTTTCCGTAGAAGTGCGCAGACTGTTTTCGACCAGTTCAAACCCGTCCAACACCTCCGACGAGACATTGAGAGCCATCATTGCGATGAACACCAGATACATCAGATTGATCATCTTCTGACGCGGTGAGTTGGGATTACTTGATATTCCTGCCATTTTTTTTTACATTGGAAGTGTGTAATTATCTGTATCCTCCTCCCTGCGACGGATATCCGCCCGGGTAAGAAGGCTGTTGATAGCCCGGCTGACCGGCGGCCGGAGAAGGCGCATACGCCCCTGCCTGCATATTGACCGTCATAGCCTGCAACAAACGGGCGTAAACCTGATTCAACTGCGATAAAAGCTGCGCCATACGCTCGTTTTCGTTACGGAAGGCGGCGCTGTCGACAATCGAACTGTCATACATGCCGCGTATACGGTTTAATCCGGCATTTATATGCTGTATCGTATCCATTTGCTCCTGAAGGCCGGAAAGTTGCGCTTCATAGAATCTGTTCAGTCCGGATACGTTTTCATTCAGTTTAGACATGTGATCCACATAGCTAACCGGCTTTTCGTCCGCGCCTTCTTCCGCTACGCCCGATATAACTTTGCACGATTGAATAAACGTGTCGGATGCTTCTCCCAGCGACCCGGTTATCTCGCTAAACTTCTCAAGATTCTGCGATACGGCGGAAATCTGTTCAATATAGGTTTGCGTCACGTCCGTAAGGTCGGCCATTTTCGAAATCTGCTCTGCCGCACCGTTCAGTTTCTTTATACTTTCGGCAAGCAGTTCCGAATCTTTTTCCGAGATATTAAGACCCATAGCCGTCATGCCGGTGTTCACAATCTCCTGCGGCGAACGCGGTTCCTGCTGCACAACGGCGCCTCCGCCTGCCGTATAACCGCCCTCCGACGCTCCGGCTCCG
>JAITDQ010000322.1 GCA_031282485.1 Tannerella sp.
GCAAAATCAGCCGAACAAAAATAAGGATTCTCCGCGCTTCCGGCACATTCTCCCCATATCAAATCCCGTTCGGAAGAAATACGAAGATTCGAAAACCTCCCTTTGGCGACAAGATCGTATCCGTTTTTTGCCGCCGCCGCGTTAGGCACAAGCGATTCAATTTTTTCCCGTGTAATTTCCATTCTATTAAAACAACATTAAACATCCTGTTTTCAATTCCCCCTCAAAAAGCAGCGTCCCATTCTTGCTGTCCCGCTTCCCGTTTGGAAATACAAACATACGGAAAAAAATTAATTTCACAAACATGTCGCATCTTTGCGGTTATCAATACCGAACGCTGTTTTTGCCGATTTTGCTGCGGTTATTCCGGCTTTTTCATGCATCGTTATGGTCATACGAATTATTTTCAGTACTTTTGCACTTGTGTTTTTAATAAAAAAGGTATGGAAATAGCGGCATTAGTCTCCGGAGGAGTAGACAGCTCGGTTGTGGTGCATCTTTTGAAAGAGGCGGGCTACGAACCGGCCATATTTTATGTCCGTATAGGGATGGAAGATAAGGACGGTTACATGGACTGTCCTTCGGAGGAGGATATTGAGATTACGGCGTTCATCGCCAAGAAATACGGATGCCGGATGGAGGTCGTGTCGCTGCACGAAGAGTATTGGGAAAAAGTTGTAAGTTATACGATCGATTCCGTCAAGCGCGGCCTGACGCCGAATCCGGATATGATGTGCAACCGTTATATCAAGTTTGGCTGTTTTGAAGATAAATGGGGAAAGGATTTCGATAAAACGGCTACCGGACATTATGCCACGACGACTGCGATCGACGGGAAATGGTGGCTGTCGACCGCTAAAGACCCGGTTAAAGACCAGACGGATTTCCTTGGACAGATAACCAATCTCCAGATATCGAAACTGATGTTCCCAATCGGTCATCTGATGAAAAGCGAGGTTCGCGCGATTGCTGAAGAACAGGGTCTTCCGAGCGCGAAACGCAAAGACAGTCAGGGTATCTGTTTCCTGGGCAAGATTAATTATAATGATTTTATCGAACGGTATTTAGGCCGGCGTCCCGGCAAAATTATTGAACTGGAAACGGGGAAAACAGTCGGGCGGCATAACGGTTACTGGTTTCATACGATCGGCCAGCGGAAAGGACTGGGTCTGAGCGGGGGGCCGTGGTTCGTCATCCGGAAAGATATTGAGGAGAATATTATATATGTATCGAACGGTTATGACCCGGAAACGCAGTACGGCAAAACCGTAAACCTCCAGGGTTTCCATTTTATAACGGAAGACCCTTGGGGATGTTTTGACGACGAAAGGGAAATCACATTCAAGGTGAGACATACGCCGGAATTTACACACGGTTATATTCGCCGTACGGGTGACGGGTATTCCGTTTCGAGCGATAAAAAGATACAGGGCATAGCCCCCGGCCAGTTTACCGTTGTCTATGACGGGGAATCCCGCCTGTGCTACGGCAGCGGAATGATTATTTGATCGTATAAAGCGAGCTGATCGATTCGTCGTTGCAGACGCGACGGATGGATTCGGCAAACATCTCCGCGACGGACAGCACCGTGACTTTTTTGCTTTTCTTTACGTAAGGAATCGAGTCGGTGAATATCATTTCGATAAGCCCGGATTTGTCGATACGGGCGGTTGCCGGATCCGACATGACGGCGTGGCTGACCATTGCGCGAACGGAGCGGGCGCCGTTTTCCAGCATAAGGTCGGCCGCTTTCGTTATCGTACCTGCGGTATCCACGATGTCGTCGACCAGCAGCACATCCTTGTCCGCAACATCCCCGATGATACGCATGTCGGCCACCTCATTCGCTTTCTGGCGCGTTTTGTGACATATCACCATCGGTATTTCGAGGTATTTGGAATAGCTGCTCGCACGTTTTGTTCCTCCCACATCGGGCGTTGCCATGATGAGGTTGCCGAGCGGCAACTGTGTACGGATGTATTCGAGGAAGACGGACGAAGCGTACAGGTGGTCTACCGGGACATTGAAAAATCCCTGTATCTGGTCGGCATGCAGATCCATTGTAATAAGCCGGTTCAGGCCGGCCGTGCCCAGCATGTCGGCAATCAGTTTGGCGCCAATGGATACGCGTGGTTTGTCCTTACGATCCTGTCGCGCCCACCCGAAGTAGGGGATGACGGCGATGATCGAATGTGCGGAAGCCCGTTTTGCCGCGTCGATCATCAGTAATAACTCCATTAAGTTGTCGGAATTTGGAAAGGTTGACTGTACGAGGAAGACATCCCGGCCGCGGATAGATTCTTCGTATGACACGGAAAATTCGCCGTCGGCAAAGTACTGGATATTCATTTTTCCCAACGGACAATGCAGGCTGCTGCATATTTTTTCAGCCAGATAACGGGTCTTTGTTCCCGAAAAAACCAGGAAAGGGGTATGTGCGCTCATTAAAATTTCTTTAAAAGTCGTCTAATTTCGTCCGGCAAAAATACAAAACATATTGCAAAACATGAATTATTGCCGGTAAAAATTTATGAACAATTAAGGAAACGCCGAATAAATTTCCGGAAAAACGAAGGTGATTCGGAAAATTATTGTTA